>NZ_JBJKEX010000008.1:0-26004 GCF_045505405.1 Hansschlegelia beijingensis
GGGCCGCGCCGACCACCGCGTCCTGAACCGCGTCGACCACTGGGTCGGGGGCGTGCACGTGTCGCCGGCCGCGCTCATCCGCTACGACCGCGCGGGCGGTCACCTGGTCGCGCAGGCCTGAGAAGAGCGAGCGCGCCGGCTGGGCGTCAGACCAGCCGGCTCTGCGTCAGCGCCGCCTCGACGAAGGAGGCGAACAGCGGATGGGGCTCGAAGGGCCGCGACTTCAGCTCCGGGTGGAACTGCACGCCGACGAACCACGGATGGTCGGCGTATTCGACGATCTCGGGCAGCAGCCCGTCGGGCGACATGCCCGAGAAGATCAGGCCGTTCGCCTCAAGCCGCTCGCGATAGGCGGTGTTGACCTCGTAGCGGTGCCGGTGGCGCTCGGAGATGTCGTACGAGCCGTAGATCTCGGCCACCTTGGAGCCGCGCGAGAGCCGGGCCTCGTAGGCGCCGAGGCGCATCGTGCCGCCGAGGTCGCCTTCGGCGGCGCGACTCTCAAGCGTGTTGCCGCGAGTCCATTCGGTCATGAGGCCGACCACCGGCTCCGGCGTCGGCCCGAACTCGGTCGAGTTCGCTTCCTTGACGCCCGCCAGGTTCCGCGCGGCCTCGATGACGGCCATCTGCATGCCGAAGCAGATGCCGAGATAGGGAACCTTGCGCTCGCGCGCGAAGGTCGCCGCCCGGATCTTCCCCTCGGCGCCGCGCTGGCCGAAGCCGCCCGGCACCAGGATTCCGTGGACATGCTCCAGGAAGGGCGCCGGATCCTCATTCTCGAAGATCTCGCTTTCGATCCAGTCGACGTTGACCTTCACGGTGTTGGCGACGCCGCCATGCACCAGCGCCTCGTAGAGCGATTTGTAGGCGTCCTTCAGGCCCGTGTACTTGCCGACGATCGCGATCGTCACCTCGCCTTCCGGATGGCGGACGCGGCGGGTGACCTCGCGCCAGCGCGACAGGTCGGGCGCGTTCGTGGGCTCGATCCCGAAGGCGCGAAGCACCTCGATGTCGAGGCCCTCGCGATGATAGGCCTCCGGCACCTCGTAGATGGTGTCGACGTCGCGGGCCTCGATCACGGCCGTCTCGCGGACGTTGCAGAACAGGCCGAGTTTGCGGCGCTCCTCCGGCGGAATCGGCCGGTCGCAGCGGCAGAGCAGGATGTCGGGCTGGATGCCGATCGAGCGCAGCTCCTTGACGGAGTGCTGGGTGGGCTTGGTCTTGAGCTCGCCCGCGCTCGGAATGAACGGCAACAGCGTCAGATGGATGTAGATCGCGTCGCCGCGCGGCAGGTCGTTGCCGAGCTGGCGGATCGCCTCGAAGAACGGCAGGCCCTCAATGTCGCCGACGGTGCCGCCGATCTCGACGAGGACGAAGTCGTAATCCTCGTTGCCCTCGAGGACGAACTCCTTGATGGCGTCGGTGACGTGCGGGATCACCTGCACGGTCGCGCCGAGATAATCGCCGCGGCGCTCCTTCGCGATGATGTCGCGATAGATCCGGCCGGTCGTGATGTTGTCCTGCAGCGAGGTCGGGCGCCCGGTGAAGCGCTCATAGTGGCCGAGATCGAGGTCGGTCTCCGCGCCGTCGTCGGTGACGAACACCTCGCCGTGCTGGGTCGGGCTCATCGTGCCCGGATCGACGTTCAGATACGGGTCCAGCTTGCGCAGCCGGACCGTGTAGCCGCGCGCCTGCAGCAGCGCGCCGAGCGCAGCCGAGGCCAGACCCTTGCCGAGGGAGGAGACCACCCCGCCGGTGATGAAGACGTAGCGCGCCATCCATCCTCTTTCGCGTCAGGGCGCCGCACGCTCCCGCACGACTCTTCAGCACTAGACGGGCGTCCGCCGATTCGGCGAGCGCCGCGGCCCGTTGTCCACAACGCCGCAAACGCACGAACGCCGACCCGCCGGAGGAGGATCTTCCGGGGGACGGGCGGCGGCGTGTTTGAGGCTGGCGGACCTGTTAGCCCGGCTTGATCGCCGCGCAAAGCCCCCGACGCCGCATGGCTGGGTTTTTTCCATAGACAAAGCCGCATGCGGGGACGGCGCCGTCCCGCGTTGACCCTCGCTCTCGCGCCCCCCTAGTGTCCGGCGACCGAAGACTGCATGAGGATCGGCATGACCTCCCGATGCGCCGACCGCCGCACTCCGCCCTCCCGTTTCCGAGGGGCCGTCGCCGCGCTCGTCGCCTGCGGCGTTTTCGCCGCGGGACTGCCCGCGCCCGCCGCGGCCCAGAGCGGCAGAGGGCTGCCGATCATCCGCGACGCCGAGATCGAGGACCTGTTGCGCGACTACATGCGGCCGATCTTCCGGGCCGCGGGCGTCGGCGAGGGCGTCGTCGAGATCACCATCGTGAACTCCCGCGAGTTCAACGCCTTCGTGGCGGACGGGCGACGCATCTTCATCAACGCCGGCGCCCTGATGGACGCCAAGACGCCGAACGAGGTGATCGGCGTGCTCGCGCACGAAACCGGCCACATCGCGGGCGGACACCTCGCCCGCATGCGCCAGCAGATCGACAACATGCAGACCATGGCGATCGCAGCCATGCTGCTCGGCGCGGGCGCCGTGGGCGCGGCGATGGCCGGCGGCTCGCGCAGCGCCGGCGACGCAGCGCTCGGCGCGGTGATGGGACCGCAGGAGATCATCCGCCGCAGCCTGCTCAGCTATCAGCGCACGCAGGAGGAGGCCGCGGACCGCGCGGCCGTCAGCTATCTCACCAAGACCAAGCAGTCCGCGAAGGGCATGCTCGTCACCTTCAGGCGCTTCGCCGAACAGCTCGCGTTCTCGCGGCGCTTCATCGACCCTTATGCGCAGAGCCATCCGATGCCGCAGGACCGCATCGTGAACCTCGAGGCGCTGGCGCAGAAGAGCCCCTACTACAACACCCCCGACTCGCCTGCCCTCCAGGCGCGCCACGACCTGATGCGCGCCAAGCTGTTCGGCTTCATCGACACGCCCGACGGGGTCGGCAGGCGCTATCCGCCGAGCGACCAGAGCCTGCCGGCGCGCTACGCCCGCGCGATCGCGACCTATCGCTCCGCGCCGCTCCAGGGCGCCGTGGCGCAGATCGACGGGCTCATCGCCGCGCAGCCGCAGAACCCTTATTTCCATGAGCTGAAGGGACAGGCCTATCTGGAGAACGGCCGGCCGAAGCAGGCGATTCCTGCGTTGCGCCGGGCCGTCGCGCTCGCGCCCGGGGCCCCTCTGATCCGGACCATGCTCGGCCAGGCGCTGATCACCGACGGCCAGATCGACGCTGCGATCCCCGAGCTCACCAAGGCGGTGGCCCGGGACGACAAGAACGCCGAGGGCTACCGCCAGCTGGCGCTCGCCTATGCGCGCAAGAACCGGCTTCCGGAAGCCGATCTCGCCACCGCGCAGGCCGCCTTCGTCTCGGGAGATTACGGGACCGCGCGCCAGATCGCGGCGCGGGCCAAGATCGGGTTGAAGCCGAACACGCCCGGCTGGCTGAAGGCCGACGACATCGCGAGCTACAGGCCGCCCGCGGCGAATTGAAGTCGCGCGGCGGCGTTCAGCCGGGCCGCCCCATTTCCAACGCGGCGCTTTTGGATGATATGGCGCACCCGGCTTCCTCGGCCGACGAAACCCTCCTCCCCCCAGGAGCCCTTGATGCGTCTCTTCCTCCGTCTCGCCCTCGCCGGCGCGCTCGCCCTATCGGCGGCGTGGCCGGCCGTCGCCTTCGACGCCAAGGAGAAGGAGGAGATCGGCACGGTCGTCCGCGACTATCTGCTGCAGCATCCGGAGGTGCTGCTCGACGCCCAGCGCGAGCTCCAGCACCGCCAGGAGGCGAAGCTCGACGAGCAGCGCAAGGGCGCGCTCAAGAACTACGTCGCCAAGATCGACGCGTCCAAGCTCCACGCGGTGATGGGCGACCCCAAGGGCGACGTCACGCTGGTGGAGTTCTTCGACTACAATTGCGGCTACTGCCGCCGCGCGCTGCGCGACCTCGACGCCCTGATCGCGGCCGACCCCAAGCTGCGCATCGTGCTGATGGAGTTGCCGGTGATCCGGCAGGAATCGCTCGGCGCCGCCCAGGTCTCGCTCGCCGTCAGCCACGCCGCTCCGGACAAGTTCAGGGCGTTCCACGAGAAGCTGCTCGGCGGCCAGTCGCTCGCGACCAAGGCCCGGGCTCTCGCGGTGGCGAAGGAGGTCGGGCTCGATCCGGCCAAGATCGAGGCGGCGATGAACGGCCCCGAGGTCCGCAAGGCGCTTCTGGAGTCCAAGGAGCTCGCCGATGAGCTCGGCGTCGAGGCGACCCCGACCTTCGTGATCGGCGACGCCGTCGTCCCCAACACCAGCGACGTCGTCGACGACCTGCAGGGCAGGATCGCGGCGCTCAGGACGTGCGGCAAGTCCGTGTGCTGAGGCGCACCTGCGAGCGCCCGGCACGGCGCGGCGGAAGGATGCGCGGAATCGCTTGGGTTCACGCGCGGTCTTCCCTATAACCCCGGACGCTCGCCGCCGACCGGTCCGCGTCTCGCGGCCAAGGATCAGCCTGCTCCCGTGACCCCGATCGTCCTCGTCCTCAACGGTCCGAACCTGAACCTGCTCGGCTCGCGCGAGCCGCAGGTCTACGGATCGTCGACCCTGGCCGACATCGAGGCGCGCGCGCGGGAGGTCGGCGAGAAGCTCGGCCTTCATGTCGACTGCCGTCAGTCGAACCATGAGGGCGTGCTGGTGGACTGGATCCAGGAGGCCCGCTCCGGCGTCTCCGGCATCGTCCTAAACGCCGGCGCCTACACCCACACTTCGGTGGCCATCCACGACGCGCTCCGCGCCGTCGGAGTGCCGACCGTCGAGGTGCATCTGTCGAACATCCACGCGCGCGAAGCATTTCGCCACACGTCTTTCGTCTCGCCGATCGCGGTCGGCGTCATCGCAGGACTTGGGGTCGACGGCTATGAGTTCGCCCTCCAGGCGCTTGCGCGCCGGATCGAGCACGGCCGGCGCCCAGAGACCCTGACGGCGTGAGCGGCGCGCCCTAAACCTGGGACACCATGACCAACGCAACCGGCAACATCAGCGATCAGGAGCTTGTCCGCGAACTGGCGGAACTGATGATCGAGAAGGGCCTTAGCGAGGTCGAGATCGAGCGCGACGATTTCCGCGTCCGGGTCGCGCGACAGACGCTCGCGACCGTCGCCGCACCCGCCCCGGCTCCCGCTGTTACGGCTGCGGCCTCCGCCGCCGCGCCCGCGGATCCGGCGAAGGCGCAGGGCGCCGTGCTCTCCCCGATGGTGGGCACCGCCTATCTGGCGCCCGAGCCCGGCGCCCGTCCCTTCGTGGAGATCGGCGCCACGGTCCGGCAGGGACAGACCCTGATGATCGTCGAGGCGATGAAGACCATGAACGCGATACCGGCGCCGAAGGCCGGCGTGGTGCGGGAGGTTCTTGTGACGGACGGGCAGCCGGTAGAGTTCGGTGAGCCTCTCCTGATCGTCGACTGAGCCGATGCCCAGCTTCGACAAGGTTCTGATCGCCAACCGCGGCGAGATCGCGCTTCGCATCCTGCGGGCCTGCAAGGAGCTCGGGATCGCCACGGTCGCGGTGCACTCGACCGCGGACGCCGACGCCATGCATGTCCGGCTCGCGGACGAAAGCGTGTGCATCGGCCCGCCCTCCGCGCGCGAGAGCTACCTCAACATCCCCGCCCTGCTCGCCGCCTGCGAGATCACGGGCGCGGACGCGGTTCATCCCGGCTACGGCTTTCTCTCGGAGAACGCGCGGTTCGCGGAGATCCTCGAGGAGCACAACCTCGTCTTCATCGGGCCGAAGCCCGAGCACATCCGCATCATGGGCGACAAGATCGCCGCCAAGCAGACGGTGAAGCGGCTCGGCATTCCGGTCGTGCCGGGCTCCGACGGCGGGATCACGGACGACGTCGAGGCGCGGCGCGTCGCGCGCGAGATCGGCTATCCCGTGCTGGTCAAGGCCGCGGCCGGCGGCGGCGGGCGCGGCATGAAGGTCGCGATGACCGAGGACGACCTCGTGGAGGCGCTGCAGACGGCGCGCAGCGAGGCGAAGGCCGCCTTCGGCGACGACGCGGTGTACCTGGAGAAGTACCTGGTCCACCCGCGTCACATCGAGGTGCAGGTGCTGGGCGACGGCGAAGGCGCGGCGATCCATCTCGGCGAGCGCGACTGCTCGCTGCAGCGCCGCCATCAGAAGGTCTGGGAGGAGGCGCCCTCCCCGGCCCTCAACGCGGCCGACCGCGCCTCGATCGGCGAAACGGTCGCCGCCGCCATGCGCGAGCTCCGCTACCGCGGCGTCGGCACGGTCGAGTTCCTGTACGAGAACGGCCGCTTCTACTTCATCGAGATGAACACCCGGATCCAGGTCGAGCACCCGGTGACGGAGATGATCACCGGCATCGACCTGGTCAACGAGCAGATCAGGATCGCAAGCGGCGCCCGGCTGGCGATCGCCCAGGAGGACGTGATCTTCCGCGGTCACGCCATCGAGTGCCGGGTCAACGCCGAGCACCCCGAGACCTTCCGGCCCTCGCCCGGCCGCGTCGCCTACTACCACGTGCCCGGCGGTCTCGGCGTCCGAGTCGATTCGGCGGCCTATCAGGGCTATTCGATCCCGCCGCACTACGACAGCCTGATCGGAAAGCTGATCGTACACGGCCGCAACCGCACCGAATGCCTGATGCGGCTCCGCCGGACGCTCGACGAGTTCGTGGTCGACGGCGTCGAGACGACGCTGCCGTTGTTCCGGCGGCTGGTGCGCAACCAGGCGATCCAGGACGGGGACTACGACATCCACTGGCTCGAGACCTGGCTGGCCGAAATGGCTCCCGAGGCTTGAGCGGGGCGCGCGCGCACGCGCCCTTCCCCTCCGGGGGCGGCGGTCCTACGTTGATCGGGCGATGACCCGCATCAACGACGTTCTCGTGGAGATCACGCCGGAAGTCCTGCTCAAGGCCTATGCCTGCGGGATCTTCCCGATGGCCGAGAGCGCGGACGATCCAGGACTCTACTGGATCGAGCCGGAGCTCCGCGGCGTGCTGCCGCTCGAGGGCTTCCACGTCTCTTCGCGGCTGGAGCGCACCGTGCGCTCCGACGTCTTCGAGATCCGCGTGGACACCGCGTTCGAGGCGGTGCTGGACGGCTGCGCCGCGCCCGGGGCCGGTCGCGACAAGACCTGGATCAACGCCCGCATCCGGCGGCTCTATGGCGATCTCTACGAGATAGGGCATTGCCATAGCGTCGAGGCCTGGCGCGAGGACCGTCTCGTGGGCGGCCTCTATGGCGTCGAGCTCGGCGGCGCGTTCTTCGGCGAGAGCATGTTCCATGTCGAGCGGGACGCCTCGAAGGTCGCGCTCGTTCATCTCGTCGCCCGCCTCCGGCGCGGCGGCTTTCGGCTCCTCGACACCCAGTTCGTCACCGAGCATCTGAGACGTTTCGGCGCGGTGGAGACGCCGCGGCGCGAATATCACCGGCTGCTCGAGCACGCGCTTCGCGTGGAGGCGGACTTCTTCGCCTGGGAGAAGGGCCGGCGGATCACCGGCGCCGAAGCAATCGAGGCGCTGAAGTAACGCTTCGGTAAGCAAGAAGAGGGTTACTGAAAGGTAGCATCCCTGCCACGGGTCTACCGCATGAACCCCGAGTCCCGCCGCGATCTTCCGCCATCCGCGTTCGAACCGGCGAAGCCGGAAAGCCGCGACGTCACGATCTGGGCCGCGGACACTGCGTCCGGGCCCGCGCCCCTCTCGTCGCGCGCAAGCCGCTACCTTCCCTATGGTCTGGTCGGGGCCGGCCTCCTGATCTGTGGAATGGCGTTCGCGAATCTCGCCACCGCGCCCTCGCTGACCGACGGGGTCGACGAGATCTCCGCGATCGACGCGCGCCAGATGGGCCTTGCGCTCAATCTCGATCCCACGGGCTCGCGGGCCCGCGACGCGGCGATCAGCAAGGACGTCGGCGCCTTGAAGGCGGAGATCGCGCGGCTGCGGCGGGCGCTCGATCAATCGAAGACCAGCCAGGCCTCGCTGTCCAAGGCGACGGCCGGCCAGGCGGCCGCGAACCTCGATGAAGTCCGCGCCCTCAAGGCGGAGATCGCCTCCCTCACCAAGACGCTCGAGGAGACGCGCGCCGCCGCGGCATCCAAGATCGACGCGCTCGCCTCCAAGGTCGATCAGTCCAAGGAGGACCAGGCCCGGCTCGCGGAGCTGCAGGACCGGCTCGACAAGATGGAGAAGGCGTCCGCAGAGAAGACCGCCGAGAAGGTCGCGAAGGCCGAGCCGGAGACCACCGGCAGCATCTCCAAACCGACCGCTTCCGAACGGGTCGTGCGGAACTGGGTCGTGCGCGACGTCTATGACGGAGTGGCTCTGCTGGAAGGCCGCGGGGGCGACCAGATCGAGGTCGAGCGCGGCGCGCGAGCGCCGGGGGCGGGCCGGGTCCGTTCCATCCAGCGCCGCAACGGCGAGTGGGTCGTGGTGACCGACAGCGGCGTGATCCTGCCGCGCTGAGAGCTTTAATCCGGGTTTAAAGCGGCGAAGCGCAGAATGGCCGGGACCAACGAGGCTCGACCGATGTCGCCTGCCGTCGAGATGCTGCGCGAGGACCGCCCGGCTCGCCGCGAAGCCGCTCCGCCGAGGATCGCGGTGCTGCTGCCCTGCTACAATGAGGAGGCGGCGGTCGCCGAGGTGGTGCGCGGCTTCAGGGCGGCGCTGCCCACCGCCGAGATCTACGTCTACGACAACAACTCGGCGGATCGCACCATAGAGCGGGCGCTCGAGGCCGGCGCGATCGTCAGGCGGGAGCGCAGGCAGGGCAAAGGCAATGTCGTCCGCCGCATGCTCGCCGACATCGAGGCCGACGTCTACCTGATGGCCGACGGCGACCTCACCTACGATCCGCTGGCCGCGCCCCTGCTGATCGAACGGCTGCTGGCGCACCAGCTCGACATGGTGGTGGCCACCCGCGAAGGCGAAGGCATGCTGGCCCGCAAGGGCCATGCGGCCGGCAATCGCATGTTCAACGGGATGATCAAGCGGCTGTTCGGCGCCGGGTTCACCGACATCCTGTCGGGATACCGGGTGGTCTCGCGCCGCTTCGCCAAGTCCTTCCCGACCGCCTCACACGGCTTCGAGATCGAGACCGAGCTTGCGGTGCACGCGCTGGACCTCCGCCTCGCCGTCGACGAGATCCCGGTCCGCTACGGCAAGCGGCCCGAGAACTCGACCAGCAAACTTTCGACCTGGCGGGACGGCCTGCGGATCCTCTGGACCATCGCGATGATGTATCGCGCGCTGAAGCCGTTCAAATTCTTCGGCGTCATCGGGGCGGCGCTCGCCCTGGTCAGCGTCGCGCTCGCAGCCCCGGTGGTCGAGACATACCTGGAGACCGGGCTCGTCCCGCGCTTCCCGACCGCGATCCTCGCGGCCAGCGTGATGCAGCTCGCCGTCCTGAGCCTGGTCTGCGGCGTGATCGTCGAGGCGATCGCGGAGGGCCGCCGCGAGGCGAAGCGGCTGCGTTACCTGGAGCTGAAGAGAGCCTGATCGCTCTGCCGGCCGGCCGGATCAGGCATGCGCTTGGCGCGGCGGCCTGCCGCGCCTATGTTGGGAACGCTTCCCGACCGCCGCGCACGAGCCGCTTTTCACGATGACCTTTGTCGACGCCCAGACTGCGCCGCTTCGCAAGAACGGCGCGATCAAGATTCACACCGCCGAGGCTTTCGAAGGCATGCGGCGCGCCGGCCGGCTCGTGGCGGAAGCGCTCGACATGCTGCACGACCATGTTAAGCCCGGCGTCACCACGGACGCGCTGGACAAGCTCGCGCTCGAGTTCGGCATGGACCACGGCGCGCTGCCGGCCTGCCTCTATTATCGCGGCTACTCCAAGACGATCTGCACGTCGATCAACCACGTCGTGTGCCACGGCATCCCGAACGACAAGCCGCTGCGCGAAGGCGACATCGTCAATGTCGACGTCACCTATGTGCTCGACGGCTGGCACGGCGACTCGAGCCGCATGTTCGCGATCGGCGCGATTCCGCGCCGCGCCGAGCGGCTGATCGAGATCACCTACGAGTCGCTCATGCGCGGGCTTGCGGTCATTCGCCCCGGCGCGACGACCGGCGACATCGGCGCCGCGATCCAGGAATACGCCGAGGGCGAGCGCGCCTCGGTGGTGCGCGACTTCTGCGGCCACGGCATCGGGCGGCTGTTCCATGACGAGCCGAACATCCTGCATTACGGCCGCCGCGGCGAGGGAGCCGAGCTCAAGACGGGGATGTTCTTCACCGTCGAGCCGATGATCAATCTCGGCCGGCCGCATGTGAAGGTGCTGGCGGACGGCTGGACCGCCGTGACCCGCGATCGCTCGCTCTCCGCGCAGTACGAGCACATGGTCGGGGTGACCGAGGACGGCTGCGAGATCTTCACCGAATCCCCGCGCGGCCTCATGGCCCCGAAATTCGCGACCGTCTGAGCCGAACTCCCGTTCGACGCCGTCTTGCCCGAGTCGCCGGAGCGCGCCACGATGGCGCTCCCGAACGTCCGGAGCAGCGGCGGACATGCCGTCGGCGAAGCCCGCCTCTCAAGACGCCCCCCTGCCCGGCTTCGACGAGGCGTCCCCGAAGGACGCCCCGCATTATCTCGGCCATCGCGAACGGCTGCGGTCGCGTTTCCTCGATGGCCAGGCCGACGCCCTTCCGGATTACGAGCTGCTCGAGCTCATTCTGTTCCGGACGCTGCCGCGCGGCGACGTGAAGCCGCTGGCCAAGGCGCTGCTCGCCACCTTCGGCTCCTTCGCCGACGTTCTGGCGGCGCCGATCGAGCGGCTGGTGGCGATCAAGGGGGTGAAGGAGGCGACCGCGACCGACTTCAAGGTGGTCGAGGCGGCCGCCCGGCGTTTCGCCAAGGGCGCCATCACCAAGCGGCCGGTGCTGGCCTCGTGGTCCGCGGTCATCGACTATTGCCGCACCGCGATGGCGTTCGACGACCGGGAGCGCTTCCGCATCCTGTTCCTCGACAAGAAGAACGGGCTGATCGCCGACGAGGTGCAGCAGACCGGCACCGTCGACCACACGCCGGTCTATCGGCGCGAGGTCGTGCGGCGCGCGCTTGAGCTGCGCGCGACCGCTCTCATCCTAGTGCACAACCACCCCTCGGGGGACCCGACGCCGAGCCGGGCCGACATCGAGATGACGCGGACCCTTATCGACGTCTCGCGGCCGCTCGGCATCGAGATCCACGACCACGTGATCGTGGGACGGGAGGGGCACGCCAGCTTCCGGGGCCTGAAGCTGATCTGAGCCGCCTGTCCTAGGCCAGGTCAGGCTCGCCCAGGGAGGCCTGGATGTCGGCGTGAAACTGCCAGTTGCCCTCCGCCCACTTCACCCCCTGGACGGACGTCGCGATCTTCCACCCGTCATCGGTCCGCACGAACTCCAGGTCGTACGCGCCGACGAGCGTCTGGTAGGGGCTTCCATTCGCCGCCCGGTAGTAGTGGCTGGCGTGCATGAGCACGTGGCAGGAAGCCCTGTCCTCCTGGATGACGATGCTTTGCGGGATCATGATGTGCTCGTCGCCGTCGAGCCGGCCGTGGAACTGTCTGGCCAACCGGCACCATTTGTCGGCCGACACGCGCGTCGGGCCCATGCCGATCGTCGGACTATGATCGACCTCGATCTGATCGCCGTAGCAGGTCCTGAGCAGGTCGAAATCGTGGGTGTCGGTGCCCTGTCCGTAGCGCTGAACCAGGTCCGTGATGGCGATATAGCCGAGAAGGTAATCGACCTTCTCTTCCAGCCGGGCGCTTCGCAACTTGTTCAACTGCTCTGCCGCCGTACCGAACATGCTGTATCCTTTCCCGAGGATGCGGACGTCAAAAGGAACGCAACGCTGCTAACCGGAGGAACCCTCCGCTAGCAGAGATACGGAGGCGTCCTCCGCTTTCAAGGGGCCATGCGTGCCGCAGGACATTCATCCGGTTGAGACACGGCCGCTGCGCGCCGACGGCAGGCGCAACAGGGCGAGGCTGGTGGAGGCCGCCAAGCGCGGGTTCGCTGAACAGGGCCCGAACGTCCCGCTGGAGCACATCGCCCGCGACGCGGCCGTCGGGATCGGCACGCTGTACCGCCACTTTCCGACGCGCGACGCACTGATCGAGGCGGTGTATCGGCAGGAAGTGGACGCATTGGTCGACGCCGCGTCGCAGATGGAGGCGAACCAGTCCTCCGGTGAGGCGCTGCGGTCGTGGCTGGTCCTGTTCGTGGACTTCCTCGAGACGAAGCAGGGCATCGGCGCCGTGCTGGACACGCTGATAGGCGGCTCGGAACCGCTATACAGCGGCACGCCGGCGCGGTTGTCGCCGCCGATCGACCGGCTCGTGGAGCGGGCGAACGCGGACGGCGATGTTCAGATCGACATCGCCCCGCTGAACCTGCTGCGCGCCATCGCCGGGGTCGCCACGATCAGGCCGGAGACTGGCTGGAAACAGCAGGCCGTGGCTCTGATCGACCTGCTGCTCAGAAGCGGGCGCAACGCAGGCATCCGAGGGTGAAAACCCGACCAACGGAGGCTTATCAAGGTTGTGGCCATGGTGCACAACCACCCTCCGGGGCGCCGATGCCCCGAGTCGGGCGGACATCGAGATGACGCTGACCTTGATCGATGTCTCACGGCCCTGCGGGGCCGATCCACGACCATTTGACCGCGGGACGGGAAGGTCACGCCAGCTTCAGCGGCCTGAAGCCGATCTGGGCAGATCGTGGGCAGCTCTCTGCGATAAAAATCAGCCTTCGGGCTCTTTCCCCGCGCGGCGCCCGTATTAGCATCAAGCTGAAGCGTCAGAAGGAGTCCCGCCCGCTTGCCCTCCCCCGCCTTCGACGAGATGACGCTTTCGGACGGCAGCGTTCGCCCCGCGTACAGGAAACTCGCCGAGTGGCTCGCGGCCGCTCCGCCCGACCTGCTCCAGTACCGCGTCAAGGAAGCCGAGCTGCTGTTCCGCCGCATCGGCATCACCTTCGCGGTCTATGGGGACCAGCAGGCGCAGGAGCGCCTGATTCCCTTCGACATCATTCCCCGCATCATCACCGCCGACGAGTGGGCGACCCTCACCAGAGGGCTCGTCCAGCGCGTCGAGGCGCTGAACCGGTACATCTCCGACGTCTATGGGAAGCGCGAGATCCTCAAGGCGGGGATCGTGCCCGAGGAGCTCGTGTTCCGGAACGAGGCGTTCCGGCCCGAGATGGCCGGGAAGACGCCGCCGCATGACCTGTGGGTGCACATCGCCGGCATCGACGTGGTGCGCGTGGAAGCCGACACGTTCTACGTGCTGGAAGACAACGCCCGGACGCCTTCCGGCGTCTCCTACATGCTGGAGAACCGGGAGGTGATGATCCGGCTGTTCCCGGAGCTGTTCTCGCAGCACCGCGTGGCGCCGGTCGAACGGTATGCGGACGAGCTTCTGGCCACGCTGCGCTCTCTTGCGCCGCGGACCAGCTCGGCGGAGCCGGTCGTCGTCCTGCTGACCCCGGGCGTCTACAACTCGGCCTATTACGAGCACTCCTTCCTGGCCGACAAGCTGGGCATCGAGCTGGTCGAGGGTCGGGATCTCTTCGTGCGCGACGAGGTCGTCTACATGCGCACGACCGAAGGGCCGCAGCGCGTGGACGTGATCTACCGGCGGATCGACGACGAGTTCCTCGACCCTCTGGTGTTCCGTCCGGACAGCGCGCTGGGCGTGCCCGGCCTGATGAGCGCCTATCACGCCGGCAACGTCACGCTCACCAACGCGATCGGAACGGGCGTCGCCGACGACAAGGCGATCTACAGCTACATGCCGGAGATCATCCGGTTCTATCTCGGCGCCGAGCCGATCCTGAAGAACGTGCCGACCTATCGCTGCCGCGAGCCGGAGGCGCTGTCTTACGTGCTCGATCATCTCGACGAGCTGGTCGTCAAGGAAGTCCATGGCTCGGGCGGCTACGGCATGCTGGTCGGGCCGCACGCCTCGAAGGAGCAGATCGAGCTGTTCCGCGCCAAGCTGAAGGCGTCGCCAGCCGGCTTCATCGCCCAGCCGACCCTCGCGCTCTCGACCTGCCCCACCTACGTCGCGTCGGGCGTCTCGCCGCGGCATGTGGACCTGCGGCCGTTCGTTCTCACCGGATCGAACGGCGTGCGGATCGTGCCCGGCGGGCTGACCCGCGTGGCGATGCGCGAAGGCTCGCTGGTCGTCAATTCGAGCCAGGGCGGCGGCACCAAGGACACCTGGGTGCTGGACGAATGACCATCCCGCTGCGTTCTCCCCAGCCCCGCTTGCGCGTGACCTCATGCTGAGCCGCACCGCCGACAATCTGTTCTGGCTGTCGCGCTACATCGAGCGCGCGGAAGCGCTCGCGCGGATCCTGGAAGCCACCCAGCGGCTCGCCTCGCTGCCCGCCGCCTATGGCGGCCAGACCAACGAATGGGAGAGCGCGGTCGCGACCGCCGGTTGCGCCGAGGGCTTTTACGCCAAGCACGAAGAGGCCGATCACCACTCGGTCGTGGCCTATCTCGTCTTCGACCGCGACAATCCCTCTTCGATCCTGAACTGCTTCGAGACGGCGCGGCACAACGCCCGCTCGGTCCGCACCGCGCTCACGATCGAGATGTGGGAGACGATCAACGGCGCTTGGATCGAGCTGCGGCGGCTGGCCGACCGCAGGCTCGCCGGCGAGGAACTCACCCGCTTCCTCGGCTGGGTGAAGGAGATCGGGCTGCGCTTCGACGGCTCCGCCACCCGCACGATGCTGCGCAACGACATCTATGATTTCTCGCGCATCGGCATGCTGCTCGAGCGCGCCGACAACACCGCCCGCATCCTCGACGTCAAATATCATCTGCTGCTGCCGGAGCAGGGCGAGGTCGGCGGCGGCCTCGACTACTACCAGTGGCAGGCGATCCTGCGCGCGGTCTCGGCGGTGACGAGCTATCACTGGGTCTATCGCGAGAGCGTGAAGCCCTGGCTGATCGCCGACCTGCTCATCCTGAACGACCAGATGCCGCGCTCGTTCGCCGCCTGCTATGGCGAACTCGTCCGCCACCTCGACCAGCTGGCGCGCGCCTATGGCAGGCAGGGGCCGGCGCAGCGGCTCGCGCGAAGCTGCCGGGCCCGGCTCGAGAACGCCGACATCCGCGACGTCTTCCAGAGGGGACTGCACGAGTTCATCACCGACTTCATCGCCGACAACAATCAGCTGGGCGCCGCGGTCCACGAGCAGTATCTCGCGTAACCCATGCGCCTGACCATCCGCCACGAGACGACCTATCGCTTCGAGACGCCTGCCGCGTCCGTCATCCAGACGTTGCGGCTGTGGCCCCGCGGTCATGACGGTCAGCACGTCGTGCGCTGGCGCCTCGACGTCGACCGCAACTGCCGCCTGCGGGCTGCGGAAGACGCGTTCGGGAACCAGACCCACGTCTTCGCCGCCGACGGCCCGCTGGACGAGATCACCGTGCTGGTCGAGGGCGAAGTCGACACGCAGGACGCCGCGGGCGTCGTCAATCGAGCCGCCGAGCGCTTTCCGCCCGCGCTCTATCTGCGCGAGACGCCGCTCACCGCCCATGATCACGAGATCTCAGCGTTCGCCGAGGAGGTCGGCTCCAGCGCTGGCGATGGCGAGCTCGCCGCCCTTCACGGGCTGCTCGATCGCCTGCATTCCGAGATGGAGTTCGCGCCGGGGCAGCCGGACGGAGCCACCACGGCCGCCGAAGCTTTCCGTGTGAAGCGCGGAACGGCGCAGGACCTAACCCATGTCTTCCTCACCGCCGCGCGCGGCCTGCAGATCCCTGCCCGCTGCGTCAGCGGCTACGTCCGTCGCGAGGGGGGCGAACCGCAGGACGCGCCGCACGCCTGGGCCGAGGCCTACGTCCGCGATCTGGGCTGGGTCGGCTTCGATCCGACGGAAGGCGCCTGTCCCACCGAATCGCATGTCAGGGTCGCGATCGGGCTCGACTGCCTTGGCGCGGCGCCGGTGCGCGGCTCCCGCTATGGCGGATCGGGAGAGACGATGAGAATGAGCGTTCTGGTTCAGGACACACGAGCCTCTCGCAGTTATCGCCGGTCCTGAGCGTCCAACTGGCGCCCTAATTCGATGCAGCGCGGCATCGCGCGTTGGCGCGTCGGCGGGACTCTTGATAGCGTCGGCGGCTTCTGTGGTCGGGACGCGTAAATGACCTATTGTGTTGGTATTCTGGTCCGTGATGGACTGGTCATGATCGCCGACACCCGCACCAATGCGGGGATCGACAACATCGCCGTTTTCCGCAAGCTCAAGATCGTCTCCGAGCCCGGGCGGCGCACGCTCGCCATCGCCACCTCCGGCAATCTCTCCGTCAGCCAGTCGGTGATCTCGATGCTCGCCGAGGGCGTCGAGAATCCGGAGACCGGCGAGCTCGAAACGCTCGAAAGCCAGCCGACCATGTTCAAGGCCGCGCAGCTCGTCGGGCGAGCCGTGCGAGAGGTCTGGCGGGTCGACGGCGCGAGCCTTGAGCAGATGACGGCGCGCTTCGACGTGCAGCTGCTGTTCGGGGGCCAGGTGGCGGGCGGCCGCGTCCGGCTCTTCATGATCTATGCGGCCGGCAACTTCATCGAGGTGACGCCTGACACGCCCTATTTCCAGATCGGCGAGCACAAATACGGCAAGCCGATCCTCGACCGCGCGGTCACTTACGAGACGGACCTCTACGACGCGCTGAAGATCGGCCTGATCTCGATGGACTCGACGATGCGGTCGAATCTCGGGGTCGGGCCGCCGATCGACGTTCTCGTGCTCAGGAAGGACGCGCTGGTCCCGGAGCTCGATTTCAGGATCGAGCCCAACGACCGCTATTTCGTCGACCTGCGCGAGCGCTGGTCTCGCGCGTTGCGCACGGCGCATATGGAGATTCCGCGGCCGCCCTATGGGGCGAACGTGCCGGGAGACGTGGAAGGCTGACCGGGTCCAGGCGCGCCGCGCCTACTCGCCGAGCGTCGGTCCCTGCGGCGCCTCCGGCCGGGCGCCGCCTTTGCAGTCGACCAGCCACACGTCGTAGATCGGATGCTCGACGCCGGACAGCCCCGGGCTGGAGGCGAACATCCAGCCCGAGAAGATCTTCCGCCGCTCATTGCTCAGCGTGATCTCTTCGACGTCGACATAGGACGTCGTGTTCGGCGCCTCGGTCGGCGGCCGGGTGTAACAGACATGCGGCGTGACCTTCAGCGCGCCAAAAGTCGCCGTCCTGTCGATCGGCGCATCGAACTCCGTGATGCGGCCGGTGATCTTGTCGAGGCCGTTGAACACCGCGACGGGATTCGAAATCCGCGGCGTGGGCGCGACGATCTCGGGACGCGCCGCCTTGGGCGGGGTGTCGAGCGTCGAGGCCCCCGGATTCTGGGCGAGCGCCGGAGCGCACAGAAGAACGAGCGGCAGTGCGATCGTAGCGCGACGTGCGGGCACGGGACAGGAACTCTCGCGGCGATCGTGGGCAGAGGGGGTCGACGCCGGAAAATACGTCGGATGGAGCGCTACGGCGGCTTCAGTCCTCGGGGGACCAGGCCTTGTAGTCGCCAGTCGCGGCGGGACGCTTGCGGGTCGAGAACGCCGAACCCTGCGGACGATAGGCTTCGACGGTGCCGGTCTTGTTGTCGCGGTGGCGCTTCTCCCACTCGCGCGGGACGTAGTTCTCGTTGGCGGGAGGCGCGTTCACCGTGTGATGGATCCAGCCGTGCCAGCCGGGCGGGATCGCGGAGGCCTCCGCGTAGCCCGAATAGACCACCCAGCGGCGCTCGCTGCCGAAGGCCGCGTTCTTCTTGGGGTCGTTCGGCAGGCGGTAATAGCGGTTGCCGAACTCATCCTCGCCGACGAACTCGCCGCCCCGCGACAGCGCGAAGCGCGTGCCCATGGTGGCCTTGTTCCACCAGGTGAAGATGTCGGTCAGGACGCTCATCAGCGACATGGGTCGACTGGCCTCGATGGTTCCGCGCCAACGGTATGGTCCGCGCGGGACGCCTTGTCCAGAACGGCCGATCAGGGCATCGGCTTTTGTTCAGCGGATACGGTCCCTCGCAAGGCGCCGGTCAGGATTCGGTAACCTCGTCCGGGCGACTCTCCGCCCGCGATGAGCGGGGGCGCGATGAGACTCGAGGAACGTCGGGCGGCGTGGAACGAACGCGCTGCGGTCGACGGATTCTGGCGCGCGCACCCTTTGCGCGCCGATCGCCTGGCTCGGGCCCTGGCGCAGCAAAGCGAGACGCCGAGCGGCTGGAGCTGGACGCTCGCGGGCGACGATCCCCGGCGGCTGCGCGTCCCGCCCCTCCCCCACCGGCTCGTCAAGGCCGAGGCGCAGCCGGGCCGCTGCGTAATCTGCGGACAGGCCGTCTTCCGATTGGGCTGGCATCGTGATCTCTGGGGCGCCGGCGTCACCAACCAGCGGGCCGCCTGGCACGCCTGCTGCGTCGTCGCGTGGAAGCTCTGGAACGCGCCGAGCGACCACCGCCGCCTGCTGGCCAGGGTTCAGGGCCACCGCTGCGCGATCACCCAGAAGCGGCTCCTCAAGACCGCGGAGGTGGATCACCGCGTGCCGTTGTTCGAGGTCTGGCGCGACCGGCGCGACCTGCCTTGGCCGCAGCTGCTCGCCTTCTGGGGCGCGCCCAATCTTCAGGTCGTGAACCGCTCCGCCCACACGGGCAAATCGATCGCGGAGACGCAGGACCGCGCGCTTCGCCGCCGCAGCGTTCTCGCGCCCGAGCAGGCTCAGCCCGACCCCAAGGAGCCCTTTCTGAGCTGATTGTGGATGTCGGTGGCGGCGAGCGCGGCATGGCCCGCGGCCACCGAGATCTGGTTGAGCTCGTCGACCACGTCCCCGACGGCGTAGAGGCCAGGCGTGGTGGTCTGCTGATGGGCGTCGGTCTCGATGCAGCCGACGTCGGTGCAGGCGGCGCCGAGCGCGGCCGCCAGCTTCGACTGCGGCTCGTTGCCCATCGCGAAATAGAGCATCTCGAAGGTCAGCCGCGTCCTGTCGGCGAGCGCGGCGACGCAGCCCCCGCCGAGTTCGAGATCGCGCAGCGGCGCGCTCGCCACCGTGACCCCCGGGCACGGCGAGGTCCCCGCGGGCGCCGCCCGATCCGGGATGACCGTGACCCGATCCGTGAAAGTGGTGAGGAAATCGGCTTCAGCGAGGGCGCGGTCGAGCGGCCCGAACACGCCCACCTCCCGGTCGGTCGCCTCGAAGCCGTCGCACACCGGACAAAGCCTGATCGTGCCGTCCTCGATGGCCTGCTCGACGCCGGGACGATCGAGCACCCGGTCCTTCACGCCGGAGGCGAGAATGACGGCGGGCGCCGTCAACTCGAAACCGGCGCCTACGGCGCGAAAGCCGCCGCCGTCGGCGCGGCTCAGCTGGTCGACGCGCCCCTGGCGCAGGACGGCGCCGTAGCGTTCGGCCTGCTCGCGCAGCCGCTTCAGCAGGTCGCGCCCGGACACGCCCTGTGGAAAGGCCGGCATGTTGTGGCTGACCGGGATCCACCGGGCCCGGCTTTGGCCATCGTCGATCACCACGGCGCGCCTGCGAAACCGCGCCAGATAGGTGGCGGCGATCAGTCCGGCGGGCCCGCCGCCGACGATGATGCAGTCCGGACCGGTCGTCTGCTCCACGGGCGGGCGGTCCGTCAGTCCTTGACGGTCGTGCTCGGGCGATCGTCCGCCGAAGCGTGCTCGACCCGCCACTGACCCTTCTCGTCCTCGTATTCGATGTCGGTGTCGTCGCCGGGGACGCGCTGCTCGCCAGCCGCGCGCTCGGCGGCGGCGTGCGCGGCCTCGCGGCTCGGGAATGTCTCGGAGAACACGTCGCCGAGCTTGTAGGCCCAGCCGTCATTATGTTCGACGATCTCGTACTGAACGTTGGCCATCCGCCCCTCCTGCTTCAGCAGAGCAACGAGATCGACGGCTGCTTGTTCCGCGGCGACGGAATACGATCACATCGAGAGGACGCGGCCCCGGTGACACGCCGCCTCCTGTCGCGAGGGCCAAGGCTCTTGAACTCGGAAACCGCGCCGGCCATTTCGACGCCGAAAATTCCCAGGGGAGCACACGCCGTGACCGCCGACGCCGAGACGCAACCGACGCAGCCGGAAAGCCGGGCCTTCGAGGCCGACGTCGCCAAGCTGCTGCACCTGATGGTGCACTCCGTCTATTCGGACAAGGACGTCTTCCTCCGCGAGCTGATCTCCAACGCCGCCGACGCCTGCGAGAAGCTGCGCTTCGAGGCGATCGAGACGCCTTCGCTGCTGGGTGACGACCCACAGCCTCGCATAACGGTGCTAGCCGACCCGGAAGCGCGTCGCCTCGTCGTGGAGGACAACGGCGTGGGGATGAGCCGCGACGAGATGGTCGAGGCGCTCGGCACCATCGCCCGCTCCGGCACCAAGGCCTTCGTCGAGCGCATCGAGGCCGCGCAGCAGAAGGAAGGCGCCCAGCTGATCGGACAGTTCGGCGTCGGCTTCTACTCGGCCTTCATGGTCGCGGACCGCGTCGAGGTCGTCTCCCGCCGCGCCGGGGCCGATGAGGCCGCGACCTGGGTCTCCGACGGCAAGGGGACGTTCTCCGTGGCGCCCGCGAGCCTGGAGGAGGCCCCGGCGCGCGGCACCCGCGTCATCCTGCACCTGCTCGAGGACGCCTCCCAGTACGCCGAGCGCTGGACGCTCGAGAGCACGATCAAGGCTCAGTCCGGCCATGTGCCGGTGCCGATCTGGCTGGTGGAGAATCCCGGCGCCGAGGCGGTGGAGCTGACCGACGGGGCGGCGCTGTGGACCCGCCCGAAGTCTGAGATCTCGAAGGAGGACTACGCCGAGTTCTACCGCGGCCTCGGCGGCTCCTTCGACGAGCCGGCGATGACCGTGCACTACCGCGCCGAGGGCCGGCATGAATACACCGCGCTCGCCTTCGTGCCTTCGAGCCAGCCCTTCGACCTGTTCGATCCCGATCGCAAGGGCCGCATGAAGCTCTACGTTCGGCGGGTCTTCATCACCGACGACGCCGAGCTTCTGCCGCGCTACCTGCGCTTCGTGCGCGGACTGGTGGACAGCGCAGATCTGCCGCTCAACGTCTCTCGCGAGATGATCCAGGAGAGCCCGATCCTCGGCGCCATCCGCAAGGGTCTCACGAACCGCGTGCTGGGCGACATCGAGAAGCTGGCCGAGGCCGACCCCGCGACGTTCGAGACCGTCTGGTCGGCGTTCGGGCCCGTGATCAAGGAAGGCCTCTACGAGGACTACGAGCGACGGGCGCAGCTGCTGGCGCTGTCGCGCTTCCGCACCACGGCCTCGGGCGAGGGCTGGCGCTCGCTCAAGGAGTACGTCGCCGACCTCAAGGAGAACCAGACCGCCATCTACTATCTCGCCGGCGGGGAGCGGGAGCGGCTGCGGGCGTCGCCCCACCTCGAGGGCTTCCGCGCGCGCGGCGTCGAGGTGCTGCTGCTTTCCGACCCCGTCGACAGCTTCTGGGTCACCACGCTGGACGGCTTCGCGGGCAAGCCCTTCAAGTCCGTCACGCAGGGGAACGCCGATCTCGCGCTGATCAGCAAGCTCGACGCCGCCGAGGAGGCGGCGCCCGAGACGCCGCCATCGGTGGCTGAGTTCATCGCCTTCGCCAAGACCGCGCTCGGCGATCAGGTCGCCGACGTGCGCGCATCCGACCGGCTGACCGAGAGCCCGGTCTGTCTGGTGGCGCCCGACCACGGGCCGGACAGGCAGCTCGAGAAGATCCTCGCGAGCGCCGGCCGCGCGGGCGCGGCCGCCAAACCGATCCTGGAGATCAACCCGAGCCACGGGCTGATCAAGGCGCTGGCCGCGAAGGACGATGAGGCCCTGCGCGGCGACGCGGTCGCGCTGCTGCTCGATGAAGCGCGGATCCTCGACGGGGAGCGGCCGGCGGACCCGCAGGACTTCTCCACCCGGCTCGCGCGCGTCCTCGAGCGCGCTCTGCGCTGAGGCGCAAAATCGCCGGCGGCGGCTCATCGCCGCCGGCCGGGGCGGCGCTATCTGGCGGCGGATGAAGCGCCCCCGCCTGTTACCGCCGCCAGCTCCCGCCGCCTCTCCTTCCGGGAGGGGCCGCGGGCGCCCATGACGCTTCCCCAAGCTCTGTCCTTCGCCATCATCGGGCTAATGATGGCCGCCTTCGCTTGGGGGCGCTTCCGCTATGACGTGGTGGCGGTCGGGGCGCTTCTCGCCGCCCTTCTGGCCGGCGTGGTGAAGCCCGCCGATGCGTTCTCGGGCTTCTCGGACGACATCGTCATCATCGTCGGCAGCGCGCTTGTGGTGAGCGCCGCAATATCCCGGTCGGGCCTGATGGCGGCCGCGGTGCAGCGCTTCGCGCCCAACATCAGCTCGACGCGGGCGCAGCTTCTGCTGCTCGTCGGCGTGGTCACCGTTCTTTCCGCCTTCGTGAAGAATGTCGGGGCCCTCGCGATCATGATGCCGATCGCGATCCAGATGGCTCGCCGCTCCGGCGTGTCGGCGTCGCTCTACCTGATGCCGATGGCGTTCGGCTCGCTGCTCGGCGGGCTGATGACACAGATCGGCACCTCGCCGAACGTGATCGTCTCCCGCGTGCGTGGCGAACTCACCGGCACGCCCTTCTCCATGTTCGACTTCACGCCGGTCGGGCTCACGCTCGCGGTCATGGGCGTGGGCTTCCTCGCATTCGCGTACCGGCTGCTGCCGAACCGCGACAGGGCGGGCGCGGACGTCGATGAGGCGATCGAGATCAAGAACTACGTCACCGAAGCCCGGGTCACGGAAGAGTCCACCGCCGTCGCCAAGACCGTCCGCGACCTCGCCGCCCTGGCTTCCGGGGACGCGATGGTCACCTCGATCGTCGATGCGCGCGGGCGGCGCCGGACGCCGATGCCCGACGCGAAGCTGCTCGAGGGCGACGCGCTTCTGATTGAAGGCGATCCGGCCGCGCTCGACCGGATCGTGGCGCGCGGCAGGCTGAAGCTCGCGAGCGCGCGGGCCGGAGAGCCGGAGACCGACATCGGATCGGTCGAAGCCATCATCGGCCCACGCTCGTCGTTCATCGGCGCCTCGGCCGAGCGCCTCTCGCTGTTTCATCGGACCGGGGTCGATCTGCTGGCGGTGAGCCGGCGCGACAAGCGCTTCACCGAGCGGCTGCACGAGATCACGCTGGCGGCGGGCGACGTGATCCTGCTGCGGGGGGACCGGACGAGGCTGGCGGAGTTGTTGCGCGAATGGGACTGCCTGCCGCTTGCGGAGCGCGAGCTGCATCTCGGCATATCGCGGCGCGGCCTGCTGCCGGTCCTGATCCTCGCCGGCGCGATGCTGGCCACCACCCTCAGCCTGACCACTGTGCCTGTGGCCTTCTTCACCGCGGCCGCGCTGATGGTGGCGACGGGGTCGTTGCCGGCGCGCGACGCCTATCGGAGCCTCGACGCCCCGATCCTCGTGATGCTGGCCGCGCTCATCCCGGTGAGCGACTCCGTGCGCACGACCGGCGCGGCGGACCTCGTGGCAGGCTGGCTTTCGCACGCCGCCCAGGCGCTGCCGCCCTATGGCGCTCTGGCGCTGATCCTCGTCGCGGCCATGGCGGTGACGCCGTTCCTCAACAACGCAGCGACCGTTCTCGTGATGGCGCCGATCGCGGCGCAGTTCGCCACCCAGCTCGGCTTCAGGCCCGACGCCTTCCTGATGGCCGTCGCGATCGGCGCGGGCTGCGATTTCCTGACGCCGATCGGCCATCAGTGCAACACGCTGGTGATGGGCCCCGGCGGCTACCGCTACGGCGATTATGCGCGGCTCGGAGCTCCGCTCTCGCTGCTCGTCGTGCTGGTCGCGGTGCCTATGCTGATGCTCGTCTGGCCGCTGAACTGAGAGACCGCCCTCGTCGGCGCGTCCGCCTTGCGCCGCGCCGCGACGGGAGCCTAAACCGGGGCGAACGCTCACGCCCCACCGGAGCAAACCGATGCGCGCCGAGGATCCCCGCCCTGTCCGACTCGCCGAATACCGGCCTTCGGACTTCCTGATCGACGCCGTGCATCTCGACGTGAGCCTGGATCCGGAGGCGACCCGCGTGACGGCGCGGCTCGCGATCCGGCCGAACCCGCTCGGTCGCGAGAACGCCGCGCTCAAGCTCGATGGCGAAGACCTCAATCTGGTCTCCGCCGAGATAGACGGCGCGCCGCTCAGGGTCGACGACCTCGACGTCACGCCTTCCTCGCTGACGCTGGCGAACCCGCCCCGTGGGCCCTTCGAGCTGACGCTGACCACGCTCGTCGACCCGTCCGCGAACACCCGCCTGATGGGCCTCTATCGCTCGAACGGCGCCTACTGCACGCAATGCGAGGCGGAGGGCTTCCGTCGCATCACCTACTTCCTCGACCGGCCGGACGTTCTCGCCGTCTATACGACGCGCATCGAGGGATCGGAGGCCGAGACGCCGATCCTGCTCTCCAACGGCAATCTGGTGGAGACGGGCCCGGCCGGCGACGGCCGGCACTTCGCGGTGTGGCACGACCCGCACCCGAAGCCCTCCTACCTGTTCGCGCTCGTGGCCGGCGACCTCGGCGTCGTCGAGGACGAGTTCGTCACGATGAGCGGCCGGCGCGTGGCGCTCAAGGTGTTCGTCGAGCACGGCAAGGAGGACCGCGCCCATCACGCCATGGAGTCGATCAAGGCCTCCATGCGCTGGGACGAGGAGACCTTCGGCCGCGAGTACGACCTCGACGTCTTCATGGTTGTGGCCGTGTCCTACTTCAACATGGGCGCGATGGAGAACAAGGGGCTGAACGTCTTCAACGACAAGTACGTCCTGGCCAGCCCCGAGACGGCGACGGACGGCGACTACGCAAACATCGAGGCGATCATCGCCCACGAATACTTCCACAACTGGACGGGCAACCGGATCACCTGCCGCGACTGGTTCCAGCTCTGCCTGAAGGAGGGGCTGACGGTGTTCCGCGACCAGGAGTTCACCTCCGACATGCGGTCGCGGCCCGTGAAGCGGATCTCGGACGTGCGGGGTCTGCGCTCCGTCCAGTTCGCCGAGGACGCAGGCCCCCTCGCCCACCCCGTGCGGCCGCAAATCTACCACGAGATCAACAACTTCTACACGCCGACGGTCTACGAGAAGGGCGCGGAGGTGATCCGCATGCTCAAGACCCTGATCGGTCCTGAGGCGTTCCGGGCGGGCATGGACCTCTATTTCGACAGTCACGATGGTCAAGCCTGTACGATCGAGCAGTTCATCGCCTGCTTCGCGGAAGTATCCGGCCGCGACATGACCCAGTTCCTGCGCTGGTATGACCAGGCCGGGACGCCGGAGGTCGACATCCGCACCGCCTACGATGCGGACCGCAAGACCTTCACGATAGACGCCTCGCAGAAGACGCCGCCCACCCCGGGGCAGCAGTTCAAGCAGGCCGTGGTGATCCCGCTGGCGCTGGGCCTCGTGGACGAGGACGGCTCGGACATGCCGCTAGTGATCGGGGGCGCGCCGGCGGCGCCGGTGATCGCGCTGACCGAGGAGAACACACGCATCGTGTTCGAGAACGTCGAGCGCAGGCCTGTCCCATCGCTGTTCCGCAACTTCTCGGCTCCCGTGAAGCTCCGCTCCGACCAGAGCGTCGAGGATCTCCTGTTCCTGGCGCGGATGGACAGCGACCCGTTCAATCGCTGGCAGGCCGTCCAGACGGTCGCGCTCCGCGGGCTCGTCGCCGGCGTCGCGGCCCTGCGTGAAGGCCGTGAGCCTGCGGAAGAGCCGCGCCTTGCCGAGGCCATCGGCCGGGCGTTCGACCCGGCGGAGACGGACTGTGCCTACGCCGCCCAGATCGCCGCGCTGCCGAGCGAGGGCGACGTCGCGCGCGAGCTCGGCGAGGACGTCGATCCCGACGCGATCCACTCGGCCCGCTCCTACCTCAAGGCGAGCCTTAGGCAGCGCCTCGCCGAGCCCCTCGCCGCCGCGTTCGACCGTCTGGCCGAGCGGGGCCCCTATTCAG
>NZ_JBJKEX010000090.1:0-9955 GCF_045505405.1 Hansschlegelia beijingensis
TGAAGGATCTTGGCGTCGAGCACCGGAGAGGCGCGGTCCATCTTCACCCGCGAAGCCATGACGTCCGGCATGCTGCGGCTCTATCGCGACGCGCTGGCTGATCCGGGCCACGTCGGAGCTGCCGCATGAAGATCATCTACTTCACGCATTCGCTGCGATCCTGCTGGAACCACGGCAACGCGCATTTCGTGCGGGGCGTGCTGCGCGAGCTCGCCGCGGCGGGCCATCAGGTGCGGGCGCTCGAGCCCGAGAACCCGTGGAGTGTGCAGAACCTGGTCGCCGATCACGGCCAGGATGGCTTCGCACCGTTCTTCGACGCCTATCCGGAGCTCGCCTTCGAAACCTATCCGGACGAGCCCGACCTCACCGCGCTGACGGACGGCGCCGATCTCGTGCTCGTCCATGAGTGGAACGAGCCGTCGCTCGTCAACGCGCTCGGAGGGCTGCGCGGCCGCGGGGCGCGGTTCACGCTGCTGTTCCACGACACCCACCACCGCATGGCGAGCGAGCCGGACGCGATGCGGCGCTACCGCCTCGACGATTACGACGGGGTGCTGGCCTTCGGCGCGAGCCTCGCGGAGGCCTATGGGCGGCTCGGCTGGGGCCGCCGCGCCTTCGTCTGGCACGAGGCGGCCGACACCCGCCTGTTCCGCCCGCCGGCTGATGAGGGCGAGCGCCACGGGCTGGTGTGGATCGGGAACTGGGGCGATGACGAGCGCAGCGACGAACTCCGCCGCTTCTTGCTGAGACCCGCCGCGGCGGCTGGAGCCTCCCTCGACGTCTACGGCGTCCGCTACCCGGCTGACGCCCTCGCGGAGCTCTCCCGGCACGGCGCGCGCCACCATGGCTGGCTCGCGAATCCCCGCGCGCCGGAGGTCTACGCCCGCCACCTCGCGACGGTGCACGTCCCGCGCCGGCTCTATGTCGAGAGCCTGCCCGGCATCCCCACGATCCGCGTCTTCGAGGCGCTCGCCTGCGGCGCGCCGCTCCTGTCGGCGCCCTGGGAGGACAGCGAAGGCCTGTTCGAGCCGGGCCGCGATTTCCTCGTCGCGAACGACGAAGCCGAGATGACCACCCACATGAGGGCCGTTCAGCACGATCCCGAGCTTCGCCGGAAGCTCGCCCGCAACGGCCTTGCCGCGATCCGCGCGCGGCACACCTGCCGGCATCGCGCCGATGAGCTCCTCGGCTTCGTGGCCGAGCTCAGCGCATCCCAGATCGAGAGTGCGACCGCATGAAGATCGCGTTCTACGGCTCTAGCCTGCTGTCCTCCTACTGGAACGGAGCGGCGACCTATTACAGGGGCGTGCTGTCCGCCCTTGCCCGGCGCGGCCACGAGATCGTCTTCTACGAGCCGGACGCCTTCGATCGGCAGGCGCATCGCGACATCGAGCCGCCGGATTGGGCGAAGGTCGTGGTGTGGCCGGCGACCTCCGAGGGGCTGCGGGCGGTCGTGGCGGAAGCCCAGGAGGCGGACGTCGTGGTCAAGGCGAGCGGCGTCGGCGTGTTCGACGACGAGCTGGTCGCGCAGACGATGCGGGCCGCTCGGCCCGACGCGTTGCGCATCTTCTGGGACGTCGATGCGCCCGCCACGCTCGCCGAGATCCGGTCGCGACCCAAGCACCCGATCTCGGAAGCGTTCGACGAGATCGACCTGGTGCTGACCTATGGCGGCGGCGACCCGGTGGTGAACGCCTATGAGAGCCTAGGCGCCCGGCGCTGCGTCCCGGTCTACAATGCGCTCGACCCGTCCTCGCATCATCCGGTCCCGCCGGATCCGCGCTTCGCCTGCGACCTCGCCTTCCTGGGCAATCGGCTGCCCGACCGCGAGGCCAGGGTCGAGACCTTCTTCCTCGAGCCCGCCGCGCGCCTGCCGGAGCGCGCCTTCCTGCTCGGCGGATCGGGCTGGGAGCACCGCTCGCTGCCCGCGAACGTCCGCCATCTCGGCCACGTCTATACGCGCGACCACAACGCCTTCAACGTGACGCCGCGGGCGGTCCTGAACATCGCCCGCGACAGCATGGCGGCGACGGGCTTCTCGCCGGCGACGCGGGTGTTCGAGGCGGCCGGGGCCGGCGCCTGCCTGATCACAGACGCCTGGGAGGGACTGGAGCTGTTCCTCGAGCCGGACGAGGAGGTGCTGGTGGCGCGCGACGGCGCGGACGTCGCCGAGCATGTCGCGAGCCTCACCCGCGAGCGCGCGGAGGCGATCGGTCAGCGGGCGCTGCGCCGTGTTCTGGGCGAGCACACCTATGAGCGGCGCGGGGACCAGGTGGACGCGCTGCTCCGGCGGGAGATCGCCGCCAAACGGGAGAAGAACGCCGCATGAGCCCGCGTCCGCTCGACATCGTCGTTCTCGGCCTCAGCCTCTCCTCCTCCTGGGGAAACGGACACGCGACGACGTTCCGGGCGCTGCTGAAGGCGCTGGGCGCGCGCGGGCATCGCGTCCTGTTTCTCGAGCGCGACCAGCCCTGGTATGCGAGCCATCGCGACCTGACCGACCCGGCCTATTGCGAGCTTGCGCTGTACGACGGCGTGGGGGAGCTCGACCGCTGGCGTGACCGCATCGCCGGCGCGGACGCCGTGATGGTCGGCTCCTACGTGCCCGAGGGCGTCGAGGTGGCGGGTCGGGTCCGGGAGCTCGTGCGCGGCGCCTGTCTGTTCTACGACATCGACACGCCGGTCACGCTGGCGGCGGTCGACGAGGGGCGCTGCGCCTATCTCACGCCAGAAACCATCCAGCTGTTCGACGTCTATCTGTCCTTCACGGGCGGGCCGACGCTGCGGCGGCTCGAACGCGACTACGGCGCGCGCGCCGCGCGGCCGCTCTACTGCTCCGTGGACCCGGAAGCGTTCGCGCCGCGCGAAACGCCGAAGCGGTGGGACCTCAGCTATCTCGGCACCTACAGCCCGGACCGGCAGCCGAAGCTGGAGACGCTTCTGCTCGAGGCCGCGCGCCGCGCGCCGGACCTGCGGTTCGCGGTCGCCGGCTCGAGCTACCCGGACGACGTTGATTGGCCGGCGAACGTCGAGTGGATCCCGCATCTCGCGCCACCCGAGCTGCCGGGCTTCTATGCTGCGAGCCGCTTCACCCTGAACCTGACCCGAGCCGACATGACAGCGGCCGGCTACAGCCCCAGCGTGCGGCTGTTCGAGGCCGCTGCGACCGGCTGCCCGGTGGTTTCCGACAATTGGGCCGGGCTCGACGAGCTGTTCCGGCCGGACCAGGAAATCGTCATCGCCGGGAGCGCGGACGACGTGCTGCGCGCGGTGCGGGAGTGGCCGGCCGAACGCGTGGCGGAACTCGCTGCCGCGGCGCGCTCCAGAGTGCTAGACGGGCACACCGCGGACCATCGCGCGCGCGAGTTCGAGGCCTATGTGGACGAGGCGCTGCACGCGCGGAGCGACGCCGGCGAAGTCGAAGGCGCCGCGCGCAGCCTCGCGGTGGGAGCGTGACGATGCGGAACGTGCGGACGGGCGGCAAGACGGCGGTCGTCGCGGGAGGCGCGGGATTTCTGGGCTCGCATCTGTGCGACCGGCTGATCGCCGACGGCGCCCGCGTGATCTGCATTGACAGCATGCTGACCGGGCGGCCCGAGAACCTCCGGCAATTCGAGCGCGAGCCGCGCTTCACGCTCATCGAGGCCGACATCATCGATCCCCTGCCGCAGCGGCTGACGGCCGGCCGTGACCCGATCGACGAGATCTTCAACCTCGCCTGCGCGGCCTCGCCGCCGCACTACCAGGCGGACCCCGAGCACACGATGCTGACGAGCGTCCTCGGGACCCATCAGCTGCTGGGGCTCGCGGCCGGCAAGGGCGCGCGCTTCATGCTCGCGTCGACCAGCGAGGTCTATGGCGATCCGGACGTCCATCCGCAGCCCGAGACCTACCGCGGCAACGTCAATCCGATCGGTCCGCGCGCCTGCTACGACGAGGGAAAGCGCGCCGCCGAGAGCCTTGCCTCCGACGCGGTCCGGGCGCGCCGGGTCGACGCCCGCATCGCGCGCATCTTCAACACCTATGGCCCGCGTATGCAGCCGGACGACGGCCGGGTCGTGTCGAACGTCATCTGCCAGGCGCTCAGCAGCCGCGACATCACCGTCTACGGTTCGGGCGAGCAGACGCGCTCTTTCTGCTACGTCTCCGACCTGATCGAGGGCTTCATCCGGCTGATGGCCTGCGAGAAGGAGCTGCCCGGCCCGATCAACCTCGGCAATCCGCAGGAGCTGACGGTCAACGAGCTGGTGCGGCTCGTGCTCGCCCATCTCGGGACCGACAGCGTCGTCACGACCAGGCCGCTCCCGGTCGACGATCCGCGCAGGCGGCGGCCTGACATCACCCGGGCCCAGACTTATCTCGGCTGGTCGCCGACCGTGACACTGGAGGCTGGTCTCGCCGCGACCTGCGCCTATTTCGTCGAACGATCCGCCGAGCTGCGCAAGCGGCCGGCGGAGGCGGCGCTGAACGACGCGGTCGAAGCGGGGCTACTCTAGCGGGGTCCTCTCGGGGCGGAGGTTCTGGGAATGCTGAAGCCGGTGCACTTCACAGAGAACAGGGACGGCGTCGAGGCTGGCTGGTGGGCCGTGGACGAGGTCGGCACGCCGGTGTTCGGGCCCTTCCCGAGCCGCGAAGCCGTCCTGATTCATATCGCCGCGAAGCGCGGCGCGGATCAGATCGCCGACGACGGCGCCAGCTGAACCCGGCCGGAACGATTTGAAGTTTGGCGAATTCCTCTTCCGAAGGCGCCGCGAGGCGCGCATCTGGAGGAGGCTCCGATGGCCGAACAAGCCGATCCGAACGTAAACCACCGCCCGGCGGTCGCCGATCTTCGGCGGACGGTGGACGAGCTCACCCACAGGGTCAGCCGCATCAATGGCCGGCCGCGGCACATGTCCCACCGACTGTTCGAAGACGATGACGATCTCGCCACGACCGTGCGGGCCGGCGCCACGCGCGCGCGGGAGACGGTAGGGCAGCATCCCGGTCTGGCCGCGCTGGGCCTCGCCGCCGCGGCCGGCGCCGTGATCGCGATCGCGATGTATTCGAAGGAGCGCCAGCGCTCGTCCCGCTTCTGGTGGGACTGAGCCGAGGAGGAGCCGTCATGCCTGCAAAGTCCAAGGCGCAGCAGAAGGCCGCCGGCGCGGCGCTATCGGCCAAGCGCGGAGACACCAAGAAGAGCGACCTGAAGGGCGCGTCGCGCTCGATGGCCGATTCAATGTCGGAGAAGCAGCTTCACGAGCTCGCCTCCACCGACCGCAAAGGCAAACCCGAGCACGCTTCCAAGTCACGTTAAAGTCCTGATCGCGCAGGCTGTTGGCCTCTACCGCGACATCAGCTCCGTTTCGGGAACAAATTCCCTGCCGAAGCGTTGTTCTTGTGCCCAGAAACTGGAGGAACCAAGCCCATGATGAAACGGATCACCCTCGCCGCCGCCGCCTCCGCCCTGATGATCGGCGGAGCTTTCGCCCAGTCCACGGAAATGAAGCAGCCGCAGGAGCCGTCGACGGTCGACAAGGGCTCGGCCACGGGCTCCGAGAACACCACGCCGAAGACGACGGGCGCGATGAACAACGTGGCCCCCGACGTGGCGACCAATCCGCAGGAAATCCAGAAGCAGCAGGCGGATCAGGACGCGCGGCGCGGCGGCGGGGCCGAGAAGCCCCACGACCAGAGCAAGTAATCCGCGAGAGCTGTCCGCGAACGCGGACAGCGACCCGGAGCAAGGCGGCCGCCAGCAGCGCGCCGCCTTTTTTCGTTCCGGCGTCAGGCGATCAGACCGGTGATCCAGTAGCTCGCCGCGGCGATCAAGGCGGCGGCCGGCAGGGTCAGGACCCAGGCGATGACGATGTTGCTCGCCACGGCCCATCTGACGGCCGAGGTCCGCTTCGCCGCGCCCACGCCGACGATCGCGCCCGTGATGGTGTGCGTGGTGGAGACCGGGATGCCCATCCAGGTGGCCATGAACAGCGTCAACGCGCCGCCGGTCTCCGCGCAGAAGCCCTGCATCGGCACCAGGCGGGTGATGCGGGATCCCATGGTGTGGACGATGCGCCAGCCGCCGCAGAGCGTGCCGAGCGCCATGGCGGCCTGACAGGTCAGGACGACCCAGAGCGGGATGTGGAACTCGCCGCCGAGATGGCCCTGCGAGTAGAGCAGCACGGCGATGATGCCCATCGTCTTCTGCGCGTCGTTGCCGCCGTGGCCGAGCGAATAGAGCGAGGCCGAGACGAACTGCAGCCGACGGAACTCGCGGTCCACCACGAACGGGCTCTGGCGCACGACCACCCAGGAGACCAGGAGCACCAGCGCGAGCGCCAGGATGAAGCCCACCAGAGGCGAGACCACGATCGCCGCCATGGTCTTGCCCAGGCCGGTCCACACGATCACGCTGAAGCCCGCCTTGGCGAGCGCCGCCCCGACGAGGCCGCCGATCAGCGCGTGCGAGCTGCTCGACGGGATGCCCAGCGCCCAGGTGATCAGATTCCAGGCGATCGCTCCGATCAGGGCGCAGAAGATCACCCTCGGATCGACGATCGAGGCGTCCACGATGCCTGTTCCGATGGTCTGCGCGACGTGCAGCCCGAAGAACAGGAAGGCGATGAAGTTGAAGAACGCCGCCCACGCCACCGCATAGCGCGGGCTCAGCACGCGCGTGGAGACGATGGTGGCGATGGAGTTGGCCGCGTCGTGCAGGCCGTTCAGGAAGTCGAAGAGCAGCGCCACCCCGATCAGTCCGATCAGGAGTGGCAGGGCGAGCGTCGCGGCCTCCGTCATGGGGCGCTCAGACGTTTTCGATCATGATGCCGCTGATCTCGTTCGCGACGTCCTCGAAGCGGTCCACCACCTCCTCGAGATGGCTGTAGATCTTGCTGCCGATGAAGAAGTCGAGGGCGTGGGCGTTGTCGCGCCCGCAGGACTGGAACAGCTTCTTCAGCCCCTGGTCGTGCAGATCGTCCGAGCGGCCCTCGACGCGGGTGACCTGCTCGGTCAGCTCGCCGATCCGGGTCGCGTGCTTGGCGATGCCGTTCAGCAGGGGCACCGCCTCGGCGGTGAGCTTCGCGGCCTCGATCACCGTGCCGCCCATCTCCTGCATCAGCGGGTCGAAGCTGCGGAGCTCGTAGAGCGTGATGGCCTTGGCGGTCTTGTTCATCTGGTCGATGGCGTCGTCCATCGACTGGATGAGGTCCTTGATGTCGCCGCGGTCAAAGGGGGTGATGAAGCTGCGGCGCACGATGTGGAGCACCTCGCTGGTGATATCGTCGGCCTCTTGCTCAAGACGAACGATCTCGGCGCAGTAGCGGGGCACCTCGTCCCCGCCCCTGAGCAGGCCCTGCAGCGCCTCGGCGCCGGCGACCAGCGTCTGCGCCTGGCGCTCGAACAGGTCGAAGAACCGGTCCTCGCGGGGCATTAATTTCCGGAACGCGCTCAGCATCACCTTCGGCCTCTCGTCGGTCGCCGCCAGGGAGAGTTCGGGTCCGAGGACCCGGGCGTCCGGCTCGCTTGGCAGGTGAAGGAAAACGCAGGCCCTGTCCAGTGGCCGGCCAGGGCGCCGGGCAGGAACCTTCACATTCCCGTCATGCGCTGTGGCGCCTATGCGACGCGCCGGCGCCCCTCAGGCCGCGGACTCGCGCTCCCAGTATCCCACTACCATGTGGCGGTCGCGGGCCAGCTTCCAGGCCGAGCGGAGATGCGAGCGGATCGCCTTGGCGGTCCCGTACTCACAGGCGACCCAGGCATAGGGGTCGTGGCCCTCAGGCCGCGCCACGGAGGCGACGGCGCCGGTCAGCGGCGAGGCCTCCGCGGGAGCGGCGGAGCGATGCAGCCACCGGATTTCGAAGCCGGCGGGCGCCTTCAGGCGAACCTCCTCGCCTGGCCCGTCCACCTCGATCAGCGCAGCGCCGCGGGCCTCCGACGGCATAAGCTCGAGGGTGCGGGCGATCGCCGGGAGCGCGGTCTCGTCGCCCGCCAGCAGGGTCCAGGCGGACTGCGGCGCCATCTTGCCGACAGGGCCTCCAGCGGATCGCGCTCGCGCCCGGGGAGAGCAAGACGGTCACCTTCTCGATCCGGACCGAGGACTTCGCGTACTGGCTCTCGGACGATCGCTTCGCCGCGACCGCCGGGCCGGTCGAGGTGATGACCGGCCCGAACGCCGCCGACGTGCGGACGGGCGTCTTCGACTACAGGCCGCCGAGGGACGCTGAGCTCAGTTCAGCCGGAACTCGGCCCTCACCGGCTGGAAGTCCGCCGGGCCGATGAGCGCCTTGTGCGCCACCCTGACCGAGTGCAGGACGCCCTCGAGCTCCTTGCGCCACCAGTCCAGAAAGCGCCGAAGAACCGGAAACTCGGGGGCCTGGTCGTAGTCCTGCCAGAGGAAGGACTGCAGCAGCTTCGGATGATCGGGCATGCGGTAAAGGATCTCCGCGGTGATCAGCCCGTAACCCTGCATCTGAAGTTCGAAATCCGCACTCGCCCGCTGGACGCTCGACTTGGGGAACTCACGCTCGCTCATCGCATGCTCCATCGCCTCGCGGCGCGGTTGCCGAAGCGCCGCAGCCTCAGTGTGTTATGCGACTCACTTTCATGACAATCGAAATGCGGGTAATAGCCTTGTGATTCCAGTTGTTTAGCAGCATGCACGGATGGCTGCTGCCAGCGGCCGGCGGCGGCGGACGGATCCGTTCCGAGCTCTCGCGCGTATGGCAGGACGCCCGCCGCATCGGCGGCCGTGACGCGAGCGCAGCGGGATGATCTCCAAGCGGCTGATCCTTGTTTTCGTGATCGCGGCCGCGCCGGATCTCGCGGCGGCGCAGAGCTGTCTGCGGGACTGCGTCAACGGCCGGATCAGCGCCACCGCGAGCGACGTCGAGATCAAGGACGCCGCGCTCGCCTGCCGCCAGACCTGCGAGGACGGGGCGCGCGCGGCGCTGGAGCGCGACGGGCTGCTGGAGAAGTCCGCCAACTGCTCCGCCGAACCGCTTTCGATCGAGGACCTGCGCAAGGTCAGGGCCGCGAGCCCGTCCTTCTACGTGCAGTCCAACGTGTTCATCTGGGACGCCCGGAACCCGTTCGCCAACCGTGTGTTGACGAAGATCGAGGTGTCGACCCAGAACCTCGACCTCAATGACGTCGGGTTCACCGGCGCGGGGCTCGTGCCGCCTTCGGGCGAAGGCGCGTTCGTGATCCCGGGATTCTACGACGGCTACCCGGCCGTCCGCTTCGCCGCCAGGGTGCAAAAGATCTGGGCCTGCAGGATCAGATGAGCCGTCTCTTCACGATCGGATATGAGGGCGCTACCCCCAATGCGCTGGCCGACGCGCTGGCGAACGCCGGCGTCGAGACGCTGATCGACGTGCGCGCGGTGGCGAACTCCCGCCGCCCCGGCTTCTCGAAGCGGGCGCTTGCGGCCGGGCTCGAGGAGCGCGGCGTCGGCTATCTGCACATGCGGGCGCTCGGGACCCCGGCGGACGGCCGCGCCGCCTCGCGCTCAGGGCGCTACGACGACATGCGCCGGATCTACGAAGCCCATCTCCAGACCGAGGCCGCCAAAGACGAGCTGACTGCGCTCGAGCAGCTGGTCCGGACGGGCAAGCGGCTCTGCCTGCTGTGCTTCGAGCGCGAGCCCGAGCACTGCCATCGGCTGATGATCGCCGAGCGCGTCGAAGCCGCGGACGCGGACGTCGCTATCGAGCATCTGCACCCGCTGCCGGCGACCTTCGAGCGGCCCTGAGCCGCCTCAGCCCAGCGCGCGGACCGCCGCCAGCGCCTCCGGCGTGTCGACGTCGATCAGCGCGCCGTCATCCGCCTCGACCTCGCGCGCCGTCTCGCTCTGCTCCGCGAGCAGATGGCGTCCGCCGGCGTCGCCCTCGATCGCGCACAGGGCGGCGAAGAAGCGCCGCCCCCAGAGAACGGGATTGCCGCGCCGGCCGTCGCGGACCGGCGCCACCACATGCGC
>NZ_JBJKEX010000091.1:0-9946 GCF_045505405.1 Hansschlegelia beijingensis
CAATCCCGGATTAGCGATGCCGCAAAGCGGAGCCGTTCCATCCTTGCCGAGCGCGGCGCGGCGATCCCGCGCGTCGGGCAGGTCGGCGAGGAGGGCGGCGAGCTGGTCGGAGAGCGGGCGGTCGGGGTCCCAGACCAGATGCACGGCTCCGGTTTGCATGAGGTTGTCGAGGCCTGGCGCGAATACGGGGGTGGACTTCGCCTTCTCCGTCAGCACCTCGATCGAGAGCTTCGTCACCTTGGCCATGGAGGGCAGGTCCATGACGGCCGGGTCCGCCCCGGGAAGACCGACCAGCACGCGGGTGGCGAGCGCGGTCGCCAGGAACGCCCCGGCCGCCGAGCGCCCGTAGAGGATCCCGATCGTCGGCCGGCCCCGCAGATCCGCGTAGATCAGCGTCTTCGCCAGATGGGCGAGGAACTCGTTCAGCCCGAGCAGCTCGTCCCGCTTGCTCATCCGCTGACTGTCGCTGTCCACGATCACCAGGATCGGACCGTCGCCCCCGTGAACGGAGGCGAGGATGTGCTTCGAGAGGCTGATGGCCTCGTCGACGCCGAGAGCGGTCCTGTCCGCGACCCCGATCACCGTGGCCGAGCCGCCGGATGCGAGAGGAGCCGATCCGCGAAGGAGACCGCCGGCGATGGCGACGTCATGGCCGTCCGGAAAGAGCGAGGCGAGGATGTCAGCGATCGTCATGGCTGGGCCTCCGGACCTTGTCGGCGAGGGCGATGAACTGATCGGCCGGCAGCTCGGGCACGGCTTCGGGCTCGGGGACGCCTTCGGCGCGCCAGATGTCGACTGCGTCGCCGCAGGCGCCGAAGCGCCGGAGACGATCCTCGAGCCGGGATTGCTCGGCCTGGAGAGCACGGGGCCCAAGATGGCTCGGCTGCGCCAGGAACCGGAGGGCGGCCTCCCTGAAGGCCTCGACGGTGTCGTCGACGAATGTCTGGGCGGCGCCGAGAAGGCGCCTGTGCTTGCCGCCCATCGTGCGCCACACGAGCGCGCGGTCGTGGGAGTCGAATTCCTCCACGCCGCGGTTCGTCTCGATGACCTCCGGGCCAGAGACCGCGATCCGGCCCTGTTCGGAAACCGCGAGCGCCGAGCAGCAGGCGGCGATGAGCCCGCCTCCGCCGTAGCAGCCGGCGCGGCCGCCGATCAGCCCGACCACCGGAGCGTCGGCGAGCCGGGCCTCGACCACGGCCCGCATGATCTCCGCGATGGCGAGCTCGCCCGCATTCGCCTCCTGCAGGCGCACCCCGCCCGTATCGAACAGGATCAGCACCGGGATCGAGCCGAGATCGCGCGCGGCGTGGAGCAGGCCGGTGAGCTTGGCGCCGTGGACCTCGCCGAAGGCGCCGCCCATGAAACGTCCCTCCTGGGCCGCCACGAAGACCGGCTTGCCCGCGAGGAGGCCGCGCCCGACCACGATGCCGTCGTCGAACTGCTCCGGCAGATCGAAGACGCGCAGATGCGGGCTGACTTCCCGCTGCTCGGGCCCGATGAACTCGACGAAGCTCCCGGGGTCGAGCAGGAGGGCGACGCGCGCACGGGCGGAGCTCTCATACCAGCTGACGGCGCGGGCCGGCTCGAATGCCTCATTGGCTGCCTGCGGCTCGGCGGACTTCATGCGTCGTCCTCCATGAGGCGCGCCGCCTGGGCGAGACGGAGCGAGACGGTGTCGGGACGGGCGCCGCCATCGTTGATCGAGAAGCGCAGACCCCCGGGCGCGTAGCGCTCGACGAAGTCAGCCACGACGGCCTCCCAGACGGCGCCGAAGCCTTCGGCGGCGGTCCTGATCTCGACCTGGCACTCGCCCTCCGGCAGGACGCGCTCCACGAGCACCTCGAGATTGCCGGACGCGACCACGCCGGTCAGGGCGCTCGGCTTCGTTCCCGGAGCGCGCCCACTGGTGCTGTGGCGGAAGCTGAGATCTTCCATGTCGGTTCGTCTCCTCACCAGTTCCGGAATTTGGAGGGGGGCGCGTAGAGGCCGCCCGACCAGCGGACGAGGTCCTTGATCGAGCGTGCGGCCAGCATGCTTCTGTTGGCGTCGAGCGGGTCGATCCCGAGGTCTTCCGGCCGGCGGATGACGCCGCGCTCGCGCAGGCGCTGCACCATCGCGCGGTCCCGCGCCCGGCCGACCTCCGTGTAGCCGGCGACCCCGCGGATCGCCTGTTCCCGCTCTGTCGGGTTTCGACAGAGCAGCAGGTTCGCGACGCCTTCCTCGGTGACGATGTGCGTGACGTCGTCGCCGTAGATCATCACCGGGGCGAGCTCGAGCTTCAGTTTCTCGGCGAGCGCGAGCGCATCGAGCTGCTCGACGAAGAGCGGCGCGTTCTTGTCTCCAAAGGTCTCGCCGATCTGCACGACGAGCTTGCGCCCGCGCCGCAGCGGCGCCGGGCTATCCGGATCGGCCTCCTTGCCGGCCTGGAGCCAGGGCTCGCTCGGATGGCGCCGGCCGCGCGCGTCCGAGCCCATGTTCGGCGCCCCGCCGAAGCCCGCGATGCGGGTGGCCGTGACGGTCGAGGAGTTGCCCTGAAGATCGATCTGCAGCGTCGATCCGATGAACATGTCGCAGGCGTAGAGTCCCGCCGTTTGCGAGAAGGCGCGGTTCGAGCGCAGCGAGCCGTCCGGGCCGGTGAAGAACACGTCGCTTCGTTCCCGGATGTACTCGTCCATCCCGACCTCGGAGCCGAAGCAGTGGATCTGCTCGACCCAGCCGGATTCGATCGCCGGGATCAGAGCCGGATGCGGGTTGAGGGCGAAGTGCGTGGCGACCTTGCCCTTCAGGCCGAGCTTCTCGCCATAGGTCGGCAGCAAAAGCTCGATCGCCGCCGTGCTGAAGCCGATGCCGTGGTTCAGCCGGCGCACCCCGTAGGGGCCATAGATCCCCCGCAGGGCCAGCATGGCGGTGAGGATCTGCGTCTCGGTGATCGCCGCCGGATCGCGGGTGAACAGCGGCTCGACGAAGAACGGCTTCTTCGCCTCGACCACGAAATGCACCCGGTCGCCCGGGATGTCGACGCGCGGCACCCTGTCGACGAGTTCGTTCACCTGCGCGATCACGACGCCGTCCTTGAAGGCGGTCGCCTCGACTACGGTCGGCGTGTCTTCGGTGTTCGGGCCCGTGTAGAGGTTGCCGTCTCGGTCAGCGCTGACCGCCGCGATCAGCGCGACGTTCGGCGTGAGATCGACGAAGTATCGGGCGAAGAGCTCGAGATAGGTATGGACGGCGCCGAGCTCGATCTTGCCGCCGAAGAGCATTGCGGCGATGCGGGCCGATTGCGGGCCGGAATAGGCGTAGTCGAGCTTCTTCGCGACGCCGCGCTCGAAAAGATCAAGATGGTCGGGCAGCACCACGCCGGACTGCACCATGTGCAGGTTGTTCACCTTCCCGACGTCGACCGAGAGCAGCGCGCCGCTAAGCAGGTCCGCCTGCTTCTGGTTGTCTCCCTCGAGGCAGACCCGGTCGCCCGGACGCAGGACCGCCTCCAGCAGCCGGGTGCTGTCTTCGGCCGCCACGACCTTGCCCTGCGCGACTTTCGCGCCCGCTTCCAGACGAGCATCCCGCTCAAGGCGGCGCTGAAAGGTCATCCCGAAGCTCCTCTCGCTTACTGCGCGAGATTTGGGGCATCGGACGGGAGCTGTTTTGCGGGAGAGAACCGCGATTTTCCGTTTCGCACGGATGAACCGCACGACCCGGATGCTGGGGCCTAGCGCAGGCCCTGCGCGATCTTCCCGGCTTCGGGCCGGCGCCGCAGGGCCAGCATCGCGGCGACCCCGATGACCGGGCCGGGGGTCAGCAGCATGAAGCTCCAGCGCCAGCCCACCCAGTCGACGAAGACCGGGACGAGGCGGATCGACAGGATCGTCAGGGCGAAGCCGACGCCGAGCTGCACCGCGAGCGCGGTGCCGACATAGCGCGGGTCGCTGACCTCGGTCGCCATCGCGGAGAACTGCGCGGAGTCGCCCACCACGCTGACGCCCCAGATCAGCGCCACGATCGCGAACAGCCAGACCGGCCCGTCGAACACGACGCCGATCAGCAGCGCGCAAGTCCCCGAGACGGCCATCATCCCGGCCGCGGTGGCGGTGCGGCCGATCCGGTCGGCGAGCAGACCCCCGAGCAGCGCCCCGAAGGCCCCGACGCCGATCACCGCGAAGGTGATCAGCGACGCGGCCGCGGCGCTCGGGACGCCGAGCGAGGGCGGCGCCGCGGTCACGAACACCAGGAACCAGCCCCACATCGCGTAGAGCTCCCACATGTGGCCGAAATAGCCGATGTTCGCGAGCGCCAGCGGGCGGTTGCGCAGCACGGCGGTGATCTGCCGGGGGTCGAAGGTGGCCCGGCTGAAGGGCGCAGGCCCCTCGCGCGCGAAGGTCCTGAAGATCGCGGCGCCGATCAGGGTGGCGACGCTGGCGACGGCGACGACGACCCGCCAGTCGATGTGCTCCACCAGGCCGCGCACGAGATGCGGCGACGCCGAGCCGAGCGTCAGCGCGCCGATGACGGCGCCGAGCGCCGTGCCCCGGCCCCGGACGAACCAGGTGGAGATCAGCTTGAGCGCGGGCGGATAAACGCCCGCGAGCGCGGCGCCGGTGATGAGCCTGGCGACGAACAGCGCGGCGACCGACGGCGCGACCAGCAGGCTCAGATTGGCGAGGGCGGCGAGCGCCGCGGACGCCGCCATCAGCTTTCGCGGCGCGACGATGTCGGGCAGGTTGACGAGGCTCGAGCCGAGCGCTCCGGCCACGAAGCCGAGCTGCACCATGTTGGTGAGCCAGGAGGCGTCGGCCGGCGACAGCCCCCAGGCGGCGATCAGCTCCGGCGTGACGGCGGTCGCCGAGAACCACGTGGTCATGCTGAGCACGAGCGCCAGGCAGACCAGCCCCAGCACGCGCCACCGCGCGCCGTCGTCCGGGACCGGCGCCGCCGCGGTCATCAGCTCTTCTTCAGCGGGACCGTGAAGGTCGTCGCCACGCCGTCGAGGCAAAGATCGCCGGCGGCGTTCCTCACGCTGGTCTTCAGGGTGCAGATCGGCTTGTCGGCGCGCACCGTCAGGATTTCGACGCGTCCCGTGATGGTCTCGCCGACCCCGACCGCCTTCAGGAACTTCCACTCGCAGCCGAGGAACACGGTGCCGGGGCCGGGCAGATCCTCGGCCACCAGCGCGTTCAGGATGCCGGACGTCACGCCGCCCTGCACGATCAGCTTGCCGAACACGCTGGCCTCGGCGAGCTCCCGGTCATAGTGCAGCGGGTTGCGGTCGCCGGTCATCTCCGTGAAGGCGATGATGTCCTGCATGGTCGTGGTGCGCGACCGCTCGGCGCTCTGGCCTTCGCGCGGCATCCCGTTGATGACGCCGTCCCAGCCTGAAGGCCTGGCTTCATCGGTCATCGCGGCCTCCTTTCGCGCGCGTCACAGCGGACGCCTGATGATGCGCCCCAGCATGCCGACGATCCCGTCACGGAAGGTGAGGACGCAGACCACGAACACGCAGCCCTGGATGATGGTCACCCAGGCCCCGAAGGGCGCGAGATAGCTCTCCATCGCGATCATCACGAAGGCGCCGACGATCGGCCCGAACACGGTGCCCATGCCGCCCACCAGGGTCATCAGCACGACCTCGCCGGACATCGACCAGTGCACGTCGGTGAGCGAGGCGAGCTGGAAGACGATGGCCTTGGTGGAGCCCGCGACGCCCGCGAGCGTCGCCGAAATCACGAACACCGCGAGCTTGTACCGGTTGACGCGGTAGCCGAGCGAGATGGCGCGCGGCTCGTTCTCGCGGATCGCCTTCAGGACCTGCCCGAAGGGCGAGTGGATCACGCGGTAGATCAGCAGCATGCCCGCCGTGAAGATCACGGCCACGACGGCGTAGAGGACGCGGTCGTCGCTGAGGTCAATGAGCCCGAACAGCCGGCCCCGTGGCACGCCCTGGATGCCGTCCTCGCCGCCGGTGAACTTGGCCTGCAGGGAGAAGAAGTAGACCATCTGGGCCAGCGCCAGCGTGATCATCGCGAAGTAGATGCCCTGGCGCCGGATCGCGAGCGCCCCGAAGGCGAGCCCCAACGCCATCGCGGCCAGCGTGCCGGACGCGATCGCGAGCTCAGGCGTCAGCCCCCAGGCTTTCGCCGCATAGGCCGAGACGTAGCCCGCCATGCCGAAATAGGCGGCATGGCCGAAGGACAGCAGGCCGCCGAAGCCGAGCAAGAGGTTGAAGGCCAGCGCGAACAGCGCGAAGCACAGCACCTTCATGAGGAAGATCGGGTAGACGCCGAGCGGCAGCAGGGCGAGCAGGACCACGATCCCGATCATGATCCGGCGGTGGAACGCCTTCGGGTCGACGCCATCCGGGGCCGGGCGGGCGGCGGCGATCGGGGTCGCGTCGTGAGCGGCGGCCATCACGCGGACCGCCCGAACAGGCCGGAAGGCTTGGCGAGCAGCACGATCGCCATGATGACGAAGATCACCACCGAGGACGCCTCCGGGTAGAACACCTTGGTCAGACCCTCGACCAGACCGAGCCCGAAGCCGGTGAGGATCGAGCCGAGGATCGAGCCCATGCCGCCGATCACCACGACGGCGAACACCACGATGATGATGTCGGCCCCCATCGCGGGATTGACCGAGTAGATCGGGGCAGCGAGGACGCCCGCCAGCGCCGCGAGCCCGACCCCGAACGCGTAGGTCAGGGTGATGAGCAGCGGGACATTGACCCCGAAGGCGCCGACCAGCGTCGGATTCTCGGTCGCCGCGCGGAGATAGGCGCCGAGCTTGGTCTTCTCGATCAGCAGCCATGTCGACAGGCATATGACGAGCGACGCGACCACCACCCAGGCGCGGTAGTTGGGCAGGAACATGAAGGGCAGGCGCTGGCCCCCCGACAGCTCAGGCGGGATCACGTAAGGCAGGCCGGACGAGCCATAGTGCTGGCGGAAGAGGCCCTGGATGATGAGCGCGAGCCCGAAGGTCAGCAGCAGGCCGTAGAGATGGTCGAGCTTGTAGAGGCGTGCGAGCAAAAGGCGCTCCAGCAGCGCACCGAACAGTCCGACCGCTATGGGCGCGATCAGCAGCGCCCACCAGTAGCCGAGCCCGAAATTGTTCAGCAGGATCCAGGCTACGAACGCGCCCATCATGTAGAGCGCGCCGTGGGCGAAATTGATGACGTTGAGCAGGCCGAAGATGATCGCGAGCCCGAGCGACAGCATTGCGTAGAACGAGCCGTTGATCAGGCCGAGGAGCAACTGCCCGGACAGCGCCTGCACCGAGACGCCGAAGATCGTCGTCATCGTCAGACCCCGAGATACGCGTGAAGCTTGCCGAGATTGGCGTCGAGATCGTCGTTCGGGATCATGTCCACGACCCGGCCCTGCTCGACCACGAAGTGACGGTCCGCGACGGTCTGCGCGAAGCGGAAGTTCTGCTCGACCAGAACGGTGGTGTAGCCCTCGGACTTCAGGCGCTGCAGCGTGCGGCCGATCTGCTGGACGATGACCGGCGCAAGACCCTCGGTGGGCTCGTCCAGCAGGATCAGCTTGGCGCCCGTCCGGAGGATGCGGCCGATCGACAGCATCTGCTGCTCGCCGCCCGAGAGCTTCGTTCCCTGACTGCGGATGCGTTCCCTGAGGTTCGGGAACAGCGCGTAGATGTCGTCGACCGACATGCCGCCAGGCTTCACCCGCGGCGGCAGCATCAGGTTCTCGTGCACCGAAAGGCTCGCGAAGATGCCCCGCTCCTCCGGCACGTAGCCGACGCCGAGCCGGGCGATCAGGCGCGACGGCATGCCGACCGTCTCGACGCCGTCGAACAGGATCGAGCCGCGGCGCTTTCCCAGGATGCCGATGATCGCGCGGAGCGTCGTGGTCTTGCCGGCGCCGTTGCGGCCGAGCAGCGTCACGACCTCGCCCGGCCTCACGTCGAACGTCACCCCGTGCAGCACGTGGCTCTCGCCGTACCAGCCTTCGAGGCCCTCGACCGCGAGCAACGGCGCCGAGGCGTCCTGCAGGGCGGCGGCGCGGCGAGCGTCAGCCATGACCGGCTCCGATATAGGCTTCGATCACCCGGGGATCCTTGGAGACGGCGGCGTAATCGCCCTCCGCCAGCACCTGCCCGCGCGCCAGCACCGTGATGCGGTCCGACAGGGAGGCGACGACCGAGAGGTTGTGCTCGACCATCAGGATGGTGCGGCCGGCCGAGGCGCGGCGTATCAGCGCCGAGATCCGCTCGATGTCCTCGTGGCCCATGCCGGCCATCGGCTCGTCGAGCAGGAGCATGTCGGGCTCGAGCGCCAACGTGGTCGCGATCTCCAGCGCGCGCTTGCGGCCATAGGAGAGGTCGACCGCCGGCGCCCGCGCGAAGGCCGCGAGCCCGACATCCTCGACGAGCGCCAGCGCCTCCTCGTCCAGCGCCCGCAGCACGCGTTCGGAGCGCCAGAAATCGAAGCTGTCGCCGCGCTTGCGTCGCTGCAGGGCGATGCGGACGTTCTCCAGCACGCTGAGCTTGGGGAACACCGCCGAGATCTGGAACGAGCGCACCAGCCCGAGCCGGGCGACGTCGGCCGGCTTCATGCGGGTGATGTCGCGGCCGTTGTACCGGATGGTTCCGGCGGTCGGGGTCAGGAACTTCGTCAGCAGGTTGAAGCAGGTGGTCTTGCCGGCGCCGTTGGGGCCGATCAGCGCGTGGATCGAGCCGCGCCGAACCTGCAGCTCGACCCCGCCGACGGCGCGGAAGCCGCCGAAATCCTTGGTGAGGCCGCTCGCGGCAAGCACCACGTCGTCAGCCAGCGCGCCGCTCATGACGCCGGGCCGTGCATGGCGCGGATCGCGGCGCGGCTGGCCTTGCCGGTCGCGCCGATCGGGAGCGCGTCCGCGAACGCGATCACGTCCGGAATCTTGAAGCGTTCGATGCGCTGCGCGGCCCAGGCCCGCAGATCGTCCGCGCTGGCGGCGGCGCCGCGCTTCAGCACCACGACGGCGTGGATCGCCTCGCCGAGGCGCTCGTCAGGCACGCCGGCGCAGAGCGCCGCCGCGACATCGGCGTGGGCGCAGAGCATGTTCTCGACCTCGATCGGGGAGATCTTGTTGCCGCCGCGGGAGATGATCTCCTTCGACCGCCCGACGAGCTCGACCCTTCCGTCGGCCCGACGCCGCGCGAGATCGCCCGTCCGGAAGAACCCGTCCGCGAAGGACTGCGCGGTGAGGTCGGGCGCGCCGAGATAGCCGTTCATGCCGAACGGGGTGCGGATGCGCAGTTCGCCGGTCTCGCCAGCCGAGGCCTCGAGGCCGTCGTCGCGGACCAGCCTGTAGTCGACGCCTTCGGTCGGGACCCCGACCGATCCCGCGCCTTCGCGGCTCGCGCCCGGCGCGAGCACGAAGTCGCAGGAGCCGGTCTCGGTGAGGCCGTAGAGGTCGAACACGCCCGCGCGCGGCCAGGCGTCGGCGAGCCGCTCGCCGAGCGATGGGCCGAGAACCTCGCCACCGGTCAGCACCGCGCGCAGCCGCGGCGCGTGGCCGGCGTCCCCCGCCAGCAGGGCCCGGATCATCGAGGGCACCGCGCCCAGCACCGTGGCCTCCTCGGCGAGCAGCCTCGCCATCGTCGGTGGCGTGAACTTCTGCACCAGCACGAGCTTGGCGCCGGCGCGGATCGCAAGCAGGCTCGCCCAGACCCCGAAGATGAAGATCAGCTGGAGCGGCAGCGCCACGACGTCGTCACGGGTGACGCCGATGAGGCGGTCCAGCGCCTCGATCTTGCCCGCAAGCGCGTCGTGTCCCAGCACCACGCCCTTCGGGGCCCCGGTGGTGCCCGAGGTGAAGATGACCAGCGCGGCGCCGGCGAGTTCCGGGCGCGCGGAACCGAGAGCAGCCGCAGCCGCAGCCCGTTATCCAGGATGATGCGCACGACGCCGAGGTGGCGGTGGATCTGCTGGCCTTCTTCGCAGACCGCCTCA
>NZ_JBJKEX010000092.1:0-9912 GCF_045505405.1 Hansschlegelia beijingensis
CTCAGGCGCCGGCGGGACGGGCTCCTCGATGGGCTCCGCGGACCGGCGCTGGCGCAGCATGGCGTCCGGCGTGCGGCCGACGCGAACCTCTCCGGTGGCCCGCTTGGCCGCCGGTTTGACGTCTTCGGAAGCTGGCGGCCGCCCGGTGAAACGCATGACTCGCAACCCTTCTCGAAGCGGCCTCGACGCCGCTCTTTCCCGTCGCTCCATAAGGAAGGGTCAGCGTTAACGAAGGATGGATCGGGCTCCGCGGCGCCCCGCTGTCCACAAGCCGTGGCTCGGATCGCCGTTCACCGGCTCGATTGGAAGAATTCAAACAAAGCGCGATATTTCCACCGCGCGGATGTCCGCGTGACAGACGTCCGGCCGCCAAGAAGACCGGGCGCAGGGAGGAGCTACGGGATGATACGAACACTCGCGTGGGCGACGGTCGCGCTGGCGATGTCGGCCGGAGGGGCGGTCGCGCAGGACGCGGCCGCCGGACAGAAGGTCTTCGCGCGCTGCAAGGCGTGTCACGAGGTCGGTCCGGACGCCAAGTCGAAGGTCGGCCCGGCCCTGCAAGGCGTCGTCGGCCGTGCCGCCGGGAGCGTCGAGGGCTTCGCCTATAGCGACGCCATGAAGGCCAAGGCGCCGGAAATCGGCGCATGGGACGAAGCCAAGCTTTCGAGCTACCTCGCCGATCCGAGCGGCTATCTCGGCGGCCCGAGCAAGATGACCCTCAAGGTCGCGAACGAGAAGGACCGGCAGAACGTCATCGCCTATCTGGCTACGCAGAAGTAGGCGGCGACCACGACGTCCGTCACGGCCGGCCTCCGGCCGTGACGCGCTACGCCATCCGGTCGAGGGGGCGGCCCGTTTCCGGCGCCGTCTGGGCTTTGCCTGTCTGAGCCGCCTCGGCCACGAGGTCGGCCATCGCCTGCTGCTGCTGGTTCGCGATCTTCAGGGCCGCCACCGCGAAGCCGTCGCGGGTCTGCTGGGCGACGCCTGCGATCGCCGAGGCCGCGAGAGAGCTCATGTCCATCAGGGTCGCTCCGCGAGTGACCGCGGACGTTGGGCCGCGCGGGTTAAGGAACGGTTGAACCGTCTCGCGCGTCGGCTCTGAAGCTCAGCGCGTCGGAACCGGGTGCTCGCCCCGGTAATCGTAGAAGCCCCGCTGCGTCTTCCGGCCGAGCCAGCCGGCTTCGACATATTTCACCAGCAGCGGGCAGGGCCGGTACTTCGAGTCCGCGAGTCCGTCGTGGAGGACCTGCATGATCGACAGGCAGGTGTCGAGGCCGATGAAGTCGGCGAGCTGCAGGGGGCCCATCGGGTGGTTCGCGCCGAGCCGCATCGCCGTGTCGATGGCGTCCACCGAGCCTACGCCCTCGTAGAGCGTGTAGATCGCCTCGTTGATCATCGGCAGAAGAATGCGGTTGACCATGAAGGCCGGAAAATCCTCGGAGACCGCGACGGTCTTGCCGAGCCTGTCGATCAGCTGCTTCGCGGCCTCGAAGGTCTCGTCTTCGGTCGCGATGCCTCGGATCAGCTCGACGAGCTGCATCAGCGGCACCGGATTCATGAAGTGGATGCCGATGAAGCGCTCAGGCCGATCGGTCGACGCCGCCAGCCGGGTGATCGAGATCGACGAGGTGTTGGTGGCCACCATCGCGTCGGGCTTCAGCGACGGACACAGGTCCGAGTAGATCTTGCGCTTGATCTGCTCGTCTTCGGTCGCCGCCTCGATGACGATGTCGCAGTCGCCCAGCGCCTCGTAATCACTGGCGAGGGTGATGCGCTTGAGCGCCGCCTTGCGGTCCTCGTCGCTGATCGCGCCCTTGCCGGCCTGGCGCTGCATGTTGGCGTCGATCACCGACAGACCCGCCTTGGCTCGGTCCGGCGAGATGTCATTGAGCGTTATGTCGAGCCCGGCCAGAGAGCAGACATGCGCGATGCCGCTGCCCATCTGCCCTGCGCCGATGACGCCGATCTTACGAATTTCCATCGGCATGATGCCCGTCTGACCGTCCACACTGACCCGCGCCGGGACGACCGCCCGGCGCGGCGCGATCTTACGTGCCGCGCCGCACAATGCCAGCGTCGCGACCGTCGCCCCTACGAAAGTCTGGCGCCTGGTGCGCCAGATACGTCACTTCCGCGCTTTGGCCAGCTCCTCGCGGAGCTCCGGAACAGCCTGGAACAGGTCCGCCACCAGGCCGTAGTCGGCCACCTGGAAGATCGGCGCCTCCTCGTCCTTGTTGATGGCGACGATCACCTTCGAATCTTTCATGCCGGCCAGATGCTGGATCGCGCCCGAGATGCCGAGCGCGATGTAGAGCTCGGGCGCCACCACCTTGCCGGTCTGCCCGACCTGCTGGTCGTTCGGCGCGTAGCCGGCGTCCACCGCGGCGCGGCTGGCGCCGATCGCCGCGCCAAGCTGGTCGGCGAGAGGCTCGACGACCTCCTTGAACTTGTCCGCCGATCCCAGCGCGCGGCCGCCCGACACGATGATCTTGGCGGAGCCGAGCTCCGGCCGGTCGGACTGGGTGAGCTCCTCGCCGACGAAGCTCGAGAGGCCCGGGTCGGCCGCCGCCGCGATCTCCTCCATCGCCGCGGAGCCGCCCTGGCCGGTCGCCTGGAAGGTCGAGGTGCGCACCGTGACGACCTTCTTCGGGTCGCTCGACTTCACCGTCTGGATCGCGTTCCCGGCGTAGACCGGCCGCTCGAACGTGTCCGGCGCCTCGACCTTCGAGATGTCGGAGATCTGCATCACGTCGAGCTTGGCGGCCACGCGCGGCAGGATGTTCTTGCCGGTGGTGGACGACGACGCGACGAGCGCGTCATAGCCGTCCATCAGGCCGAGGATCAGCTCCGCGATCGGCTCCGCGAGGCCATGCGCGTAGCTCTCGTGGGAAGCGACCAGCACCTTCTCGACGCCCTCGAGCTGCGCGGCCTGCTCGGCGGCGGCGCGCGGCGCCCTGCCGGCGACCAGGATGTGGACCGGCTCGCCGATCTGGCGCGCGGCCGTCAGCGCCTTGGCGGTCGCGTCGCCCAGCGCGTCCTCGTGGTGGTCTGCGAACAGCAGGGTCGCCATGTCAGATCGCTCCCGCTTCGTTCTTCAGCTTCTCGACGAGCTCGGCCACTGAGCCCACCTTGGCGCCCGCCTGCCGCTTTGGCGGCTCCACGGTCTTGAGGACCTGCAGGCGCGGCGCCACGTCGACCCCTAGATCGGCGGCCGACTTCTCGTCGAGCGGCTTCTTCTTGGCTTTCATGATGTTGGGCAGCGAGGCGTAGCGCGGCTCGTTGAGGCGCAGATCGGTGGTGACCACGGCCGGCAGCTTCAGCGAGACCGTCTGCAGCCCGCCGTCGACCTCCCGCGTGACCTGGACGCTGTCGGCTTCCGGCGAGACCTTGGAGGCGAAGGTGCCCTGCGGCCAGCCGAGCAGCGCGGCGAGCATCTGGCCCGTCTGGTTGCAGTCGTCGTCGATCGCCTGCTTGCCCATCACCACGAGGCCGGGCTGCTCCTCCTCGACGATCTTGACCAGAAGCTTGGCGACGCCGAGCGGCTCCGTCGGGCCGTCGGTCTTCACCAGGATGCCGCGGTCGGCGCCCATGGCGAGACCGGTTCGGATCGTCTCCGCGGCCTGCGCCGGGCCCACCGAGACGATGACCACCTCGGTCGCCTTGCCGGCCTCCTTGAGCCGGAGCGCCTCCTCGACGGCGATCTCGTCGAAGGGGTTCATCGACATCTTCACATTGGCGAGCTCGACGCCCGAGCCGTCGGGCTTCACCCGGATCTTGACGTTGTAGTCGACCACTCGCTTGACCGGCACAAGTACCTTCATCGGGCCTCTTCACCTCAGGAGGATCATCGCGCAACGACGCGGAACGCATCGGCCAAAGCCGCACGGGCGCGCGGCCGCTTTCGGACGCCGGGCGGGCGAAAGCGCGGCGGACAGTAGGAGGCGGCCCGAGCCCAAGTCAACGCTGCGGCGCGACCTCAGAAAGTCGCAGAAAGCCTATGCGGGCCCCTCGACGGTCTCGTCGCCGCGCCGCTCGATGCGCGCCGCGAGATCCCGGTCGAACAGCTTCACCTCGGGCCGCTTCAGCGCGACAACCAGCACGGCGCCGGTGAGGAAACCGCCCACATGCGCCCACCAGGCGACCTGCTCATGGCCCGCGAGCAGCGCGTTGCCGGCCTGGAACACGACCCAGGCGCCGATGATCCAGAAGGCGCGCAGGCGGACAGGGAACCGGTAGAACACCAGCACCCAGACCTTCACCTGCGGATGCAGCATCACATAGGCCGCGATGACGCCCGCGACGACGCCGGACGCGCCGACCAGCGGCGCGTCCGCGTTGGCGGCGCCGATCGCGTGAGCAAGGCCCGCCCCCACGCCGCACAGCAGCAGGAACGCGATGTATCGCAGATGGCCCAGATCATCCTCGACATTGTCGCCGAAGGCCCTGAGGAACAGCATGTTGCCGACGAGGTGCAGCAGCCCGCCATGCAGGAACTGCGAGGTGATGAGCGTCGCCCAGGCGGGCACGACCGCATAGCCCTCGGGGAGCACCGCCTCAGAGAAAAGAACGCTCGGGATCAGGCCGAACGACACCACTGCGCCCGGATGCGCAGGGAGGATCCACCCGGACTGAACGAAGACGTAGACGAGGATGCACGCCGCCATGAAGGCGTAGTTCACCCAGGGCAGCCGGATGCGGCGAACCGGGGCGTCGTCCAGTAGAGGGACGAACATGGCGGCGTCTCGTCTCGCCAGGCGCGATCGCCTGCGTCTCCCGGAATATGAAGACGCCCGCCTCCGGCTCCAAGGGGCCGAGGCGGGCCTGAGGCCGATCCTGACGCTAGCGTGTCTTTCCGGGCGCCCAAAGCACGTCGCCGTCGCCGAGATTGGCGACGCGCGCGGCCACGAACAGGTAGTCCGACAGCCGGTTGACGTAGCGCAGCGCCGCCGACGAGACGGCTTCGCGCGCCGCGAGCGCCGTCATCAGCCGTTCGGCCCGCCGCGCCACCGTGCGCGCCATGTGGAGATGCGCCGCGAGTGGTGTCCCGGCCGGGAGGACGAAGGAGCGCAGCGGCTCGAGCCGGGCGTTCAGCGCGTCGATTTCCTGCTCGAGCCGGACTACCTGGCTGTCCACGATGCGCAGCGGCTCGTAGCCGAGATCTTTGCCGTCGTCGGGCGTGGCGAGGTCCGCGCCGAGGTCGAACAGCTCGTTCTGGATGCGGGCGAGCGCAGCCTCGATCTCGGGCTCCGTGGCCGCATGAAGCCGCGCCAGGCCGAGCGTCGCGTTGGTCTCGTCGACCGCGCCGAAGCTCTCCACCCTCAGGTCGTGCTTCGGCCGCCGCGGCCCGGCGGCGAGGCCGGTGGTGCCGTCGTCGCCGGTGCGGGTGTAGATCTTGTTGAGCTTGACCATGGCGTCAGCGGCCCATGGCCCAGACGGTGATCATGATCACCACGATCGCCACAAACTGCAGGATGACGCGCCAGCGCATCAGCTTCTGCGACAGGTTCGGGCTGCCGCCGCGCGTCATGTTGAACAGACCGATGAGCAGGACGACCGCGACGGCGCCGACGGCGACCGGCACGGCGAAATTGGCGAGGAAGGTGGACATCGCGGCACTCTCGCGAGACGGACGGGACGGCGAAGGCGAAGGTCTCAGCCGTTGAGGTGGAGGATCGACCCGTTGAGGACGGCCGCGAAGCTCACCCAGGCGAGGTAGGGATAGAGCAGCGCCGCCGCAGGCCCGTCTATCCGACGGAAGCACACGATCGTCCAGACGATCGCCGGCAACAGGAGGAGGATGTCCAGAAGCCCGAGCAACGGTCTGCGCGCCGCGAAGAACGCGAAGGACCACGCGACGTTGAGCGCGAGCTGGACTCCGAAGGCGGTCACCGCGCCCCGCAAGGCCTCGCCGGAACCGCGCACGCAGACCCGCCAGAGCGCGATCGCCATCATGGCGAACAGCAGCGTCCATACGATCGGAAACGCGACGTTCGGCGGGTTGAAGGGCGGCTTCCGCAGCCCCTCGTACCAGGGCGCGATGTTCGGCGTCGTGGCCGCCGATCCGAGCCAGGCCGCGAGGCCGCAGACGAGCGCCGCCGCCGCAAGGATCAGCAGGGACCGCGACGACGTCCAGGAGGGGCGCACGATCTGGCCGGACGTCATGGCATCACTCCAGGGGTGGCGATCGGGGGAGCTCCTATCACGTCCGCGCGCCGTCGGCCGTGACCTCGACCTCCGGCTCCTCCTGGTCGATCGACGGAAGCGGCTCGCCGTAGATGATCGCCTCGAACGCCCGCAGACGCTTGTAGACCGAGAGCAGCTCGACGATCGTGGTCCACGAGTTGATCAGATACTGGAACGAGCTCCGCACCTGCTCGAAGGCGCTGAGGATCTGCTGCAACGGGCCGAGCGTGATCTTGCCGGCCACGATCGTCGGCGCCAGCACGATGTAGGGGAAGATGTTGTCGACCTGGAGGTAGGAGATCCGGGCGACGTTGAAGTAGGCGTAGTGGAAGTACAGGCGGAAATAGTTGTGCCGGACCCAGGAGAACAGCTCCTTGACAGTCTGCGGCTGCGCCCTCGTGGGATCGTCTTCGCCATAGACCAGCTCCTTGCGGTAGGCCGCTTCCACGCGCTGGTTCCGGAACTGCAGGCCGGGTAGCTTGATGCCGATGAGGGCGAGAAAGCCCGTGCCGAGGATCGACCAGAGCAGCGCCATCACCACCAGCGGATGCGGGACGGAGCCGATGATCGGGACCTCGGTGACCGCCTCGGACAGCCGGACCAGGACCGGCAGGAACGCGATCAGCGTCATGATCGAATCGACGAAGCTGACGCCGAGCCCCTCGACGATCGTCGAGAAGCGCATCGTGTCTTCCTGTACGCGCTGCGACGCGCCCTCGACATGCCGCAGCCGCGGCCAGTGCTCCATGTAGAAGTCGTTCATCGCCGTGCGCCACCGGAAGATGTAGTGGCTGACGAAGAACCGCGTGAGCACGCCGACCAGAACGGCGATCATCGCGATGCCCAGGAAGGCCGCGAGCTCGCCGTAGAACTCGGCGATGGTCACCGGCCGCGCCTTGGAGAGCGCAGCCTGCACGAGGTCGTAGAACGGCCCGTACCACGCGTTGATGGCGACCGAGACCTGCACCTGGAAGTAGGTGGTGAACAGAATGAACGCGGAGCCGAGGATGGACCACGGCGCCCAGGGATGGGGCGACAGCATCATCCAGGCCGCGGCGAACATCCCGACCGCCGCGGCGTAGTAGATGTAGAACCAGATGAACGGGCCGGTTAGGAACACGGCCGGCCCGATGACGGGCGGAGCGCCTGCCGCCGGATAGGAGAGGCCGATGACCTTCCCGAGCTCGGAGCCTCCCGCGAACCAGATCGCCGTAGCGATCGCCGTCCAGATCACGACGGACAGGAAGAACGGGCGAGGGTTGGGGAAGAACGATACGAACACGTCGGCGCCGAGCCTCCGGTGAAAGCAGCGCATCGCGATAGACCCGCCGACCGGCGAGGGCAAATCACGCGGGGCCGACCGGGCCCGCGATGAGGACTGTGGGACCTGAAGAACTGCGGGGCGTGATCGGCCGCGGCCGCATGGCGACGGTCTACGAGCTCGCCGACGGACGCGCGCTCAAAGCCTACCCGGCGCGGATCAAGGCCGCCTTCGTGGAGCGCGAATACGCCGTCACGCGGGCCGTCCGGGCGGCCGGCGGGCCTGCCTGGCGGGTGGACGAGATCGTCTCCTGCTTCGGCGGGTTCGGGATCGTGGGCGAACGCGTCGTGGGGGAGACCCTCAGCTTGCGGGCCCGCCGGTCGCTGGCGGAAGCCGGCAGGGTCGCGGCGGCGCTTGCGGAGGCGAACGTCCTTGTCGCCCGCACCCGTCTCCCCGATCCCGGCCTCGTGGAACGACGCTGGCGCCCTGCGACCTACCTGAAGATGGGGACCTACAGCCGGGACGTGATGGTCGACCTCGGCCTCTGCCACGGCGACCTCAACCTGAGCAACGTGATCCTCCGGCCCGACGGCGGCCTGGTCGTGCTCGACTGGGCGCTCGCGTTCCACGGTCCGGTGGTGGCCGACATGTGCCGGTCGAACCGGAGCCTCAGGAAGACCCTGCTGCGCGGCGAGACGGGCCGCCTCTCCCGCCTCGCGAAACGCGCCGTCGCGCTGTGGCACCAGGTCCTGGTCTGCCGGGGCATGCGCTGGCCGATGCTCAAGCTCTGAAGGCGTGGCGCGATCGCCGCGGCCGCGCCCGCGTCAGCCTTCGAGCAGCCGACGCGCGATGACCTGCGCCTGAATCTCCGCAGCGCCCTCGAAGATGTTGAGGATGCGGCTGTCGCAGAGCACGCGGCTGATCTGATATTCGAGCGCGAACCCGTTGCCGCCGTGGATCTGCAGCGCGTTGTCGGCCGCCGCCCAGGCGACCCGCGCGGCGAGCAGCTTGGCCATGCCGGCCTCAAGATCGCAGCGGATGTCGCTGTCCTTCTCGCGCGCTGCGAAATAGGTGATCTGCCTCGCGATCTGCACCTCGGCGGCCATCATGGCGAGCTTGTCGGCGACGCGCGGGAAGTCGGCGAGCGGCTTCTTGAACTGGATACGCTCCTCGGCGTAGCGCAGGCCGAGGTCGAGCGCCGACTGGGCGACGCCGACGGCCCGCGCCGCCGTCTGGATGCGGGCGCTCTCGAAGGTCTTCATGAGCTGCTTGAAGCCCTGACCCTCGACGCCGCCCAGCAGGTTCTCGGCCGGCACCTCGAAGCCGTCGAAGGAGATCTCGTACTCCTTCATGCCACGGTATCCCAGAACCTCGATCTCGCCGCCGGACATGCCGGACGCCGGGAACGGGTCTTCGTCCGTGCCGCGCGGCTTCTCCGCGAGCAGCATGGAGAGGCCGCGGTGGCCGGGCTCGTTCGGGTCGGTGCGCACCAGAAGCGTCATCAGGTCCGCGCGCACAGGATGGGTGATCCAGGTCTTGGCGCCGTTGACCCGATAGACGTCGCCCTCGCGCGCCGCGCGCGTCTTGAGGCTCGCGAGATCGGAGCCGGTGTTCGGCTCGGTGAACACGGCCGTCGGCAGGATCGAGCCGTCCGCCAGCCTCGGCAGGTATTTCTGTTTCTGCTCCTCGGTGCCGCCGCCCATGATCAGCTCGGCGGCGATTTCGGAGCGGGTGCCGAGCGAGCCGACGCCGATATAGCCGCGGCTCAGCTCTTCCGAGACGACGCACATCGCCTCCTTGCCCAGGCCGAGCCCGCCATATTCCTCGGGGATCGTCAGGCCGAAAACGCCGAGGTCGGCCAGCTTCTGGATCGTCTCGAGCGGGATGTAGGCGTTGGCGAGGTGCCAGGCGTGGGCGTAGGGCGCCACCTCGGCCTCCGCGAAGCGCCGCATCTCGTCGCGGAACTGGCCGTGGGTCTCGTCGAGCCCGGAATCGCCGAAGCCGGAACGCCCGTCGGCCTGCCGCATCAGGGCGGCCAGTTCGGCCCGCGCCTCCGCGGAGCCGCCGTCCGCGATCAGTTCCGCCCCCGCCTCGCCGAGCAGTTCCGCAGGCCGCGCGGCCGCCAGCCCGAGATCCTGCGCGCGCACGATCTCGCCCTGGTTCATCGGAATGCCCCCGATCACCTGCGCGAGATACTCCGCGGCGCCCACCCGAAGGATGGCCTCCTCGATCGCGCCGTAGCGGCCTTCCTTGGCGAGCCGCTCGCTCCAGCGCAGCAGTTCGCGCAGGGCCATCCGGTAGGTCGCGAGCCAGGCGAGGCCGTGGCCGGCGCGCTGCTCGCGCTCGAGCGCGTCGCCGTCGATCTTGCCTTCCCGGACCACCTTCGCCCGCACCGCCTCGGTCGCTTCCGCCAGAACGCTGTCCAGCGCGGGCAATACGGCTTGAAGGCGGGCCGCCGGCGTCTCGGG
>NZ_JBJKEX010000093.1:0-9881 GCF_045505405.1 Hansschlegelia beijingensis
GCTGGACGGAAGCGGGATCGCGGTCGAGACACGCCCGGTGTCACGCGCCTGAAGCCGCCTCCCTGCGCGGCGGCGGCCAGTCGATCCGCGCTCTGGAGCGCGGCGCAGCCGTCTTCTGCCAGAAGCCGCTCGGCAGGACCGCCGCCCGCACCTCGCCGTCGACCTGTCCTACCGCTTCACCCATGGCATGCGGCGCATCCGCGAGCTTGCGCAGGCCGGCGAGCTTGGTCGCGTGTTCGCGGTCGACCTCGTGTTCCACAACGCCTACGGGCCGGACAAGCCCTGGTTCTACGACCCCGCGCAATCCGGCGGCGGCTGCGTCATGGATCTCGGCGTGCACCTCGTCGACCTCGCGCTGTGGACCCTCGGTTTCCCCGCGGCCACGGAGGTCTCGGCGCGGCTGTTCGCGGGCGGCGAGCGCCTGGCGAGCCGTCCGGACCGGGTGGAGGATTTCGCCGAGGCCACGGTCGAGCTCGACTGCGGAGCGACCGTGCGGCTCGCCTGCTCGTGGCGGCTCAACGCCGGGCAGGACGCGGTAATCTCGGCCGCCTTCTATGGGACCGAGGGCGGCGCGGCGCTGCGGAACGTCGACGGATCGTTCTACGACTTCGTCACCGAACGCTATCGGGGCACCGCCCGCGAGCCGGTCCATCCGCTCGAGAACGACTGGGGCGGCAAGGCGGCGGCCGACTGGTCGCGTCGGCTCGCGGCCGGCGAAGGCTTCTCGCCGGAGATCGAGCGCATGAGCGAGGTGGCGGAGATCCTCGACCGGATCTACGGCCGCTAGGCCCCCGCCGCAGAGGGCGGGACGCCGCCGGAACGCACCAGCGCGATCGGCGGCGCGCCTTCCGAGCCCGGGAAGCGCCAGGTGGCGAGGAACGGCAGCACCTCATCGGCCGGCATCGGCGCCGCGAACAGATAGCCCTGCGCCTTGCTGCAGCCCTGCCGCTGCAGGGTCTCGAGCTGCTCGAAGGTCTCCACCCCTTCCGCCGTGACCTTCATGCCGAGGCGGCCGCCAAGCGTCAGCACGGTCTGGACGATGACCTCGGATTCCACCGAGCGGTGCATGTCCCGCACGAAGGACTGGTCGATCTTGATCAGGTCGAACGGGAAGCTGCGCAGATAGCTCAGCGAGGCGTAGCCGGTGCCGAAATCGTCGAGCGCGACGCCGACGCCCAGGTCCCGCAGGTTGCGCAGCGTCATGCCGGCGTGGGTCTGCTCGAGCTGCACCGACTCGGTGATCTCCAGGATCAGCCGCCGCGGCGGCAGGTCGGCGGCGTGGAGCGCCGCATAGGTCTGGGCGAAGACGTCCTGCGTCCGAAGCTGCACGGGCGAGAGGTTGACCGACACCCTGACCCCCTCCGGCCACGTCGCCGCCTGCCGACAGGCCTCCTCAAGCACCCATTGGCCGAGCCGGCCGATCATCCCGCTTTCCTCGGCGAGGGGAATGAACTCGGAGGGCGGCACGAAGCCCCGGCGCTCGTCCTTCCAGCGAAGCAGCGCCTCGAAGCTGACGACCTTTCGGGTCTCCAGATGGACGATCGGCTGGAAGTAGACCGACAGCCGCTGCTCGTCGATCGCGCGCCTGAGATCGCTCAGCAGGGACAGGCGCTGCTTGCGCTCTGCGCCGATGTCGTCCGTGTAGGCCCGGATCGCGGTCCGCCCGGCCTCCTTGGCGCGCGAGAGCGCGAGATCGGCGTGCGCGAGGAGGTCGGCCGCGCTGTCGGCGTCGCGGCCCGCGATCGCCGTCCCGATGCTGCAGGAGATGCGGATTTCGCCGTCGGTCAGGCGCACCTGGCGGGACAGCCGGTCGAGCACGTTCTCAGCGAGCGTCGGAACCTCGAGCCCGCTGCCCTGGTCGGGATGGATGATCGCGAATTCGTCGCCCCCGAGGCGCGCGAGGAAATCGCCGGGGCCGATCGCGTTCTGGAGACGGCCGGCCACGGCGCGCAGCGTCTGGTCGCCGGCGGCATGGCCGAGGGCGTCGTTGATCTCCCGGAAATGGTCGAGGTCGATGAGCAGGAGCGCGAAGTCCTGCCGCGTCTCCTTCCGGGTCGCGAGCAGATGGTCCAGGCGCTCGCGGAAATAGGTGCGGTTCGGCAGCCCTGTCAGCACGTCGTGGCGCGCCGCCGCCTGCTCGGCCATGAAGGCCTTGTCGCTGGCGCGCAGCTGGCGGACGCCGAGCAGGCCCGCGGCCGCTATCGTCAGGTTGAGCACCAGGGCCAGCGCGCCGATCGCGCCGGCTTCCCGCCGCCAGCCGCCCAGCGCCGCGTCGCCGGTAATGCTCGCGATGACCGCCAGCGGATATCCGGCGACCGGGGCGGTCGCGGTGATGATCTCGCGCTGATCCGCCCCGCCGCCCTTGGACGACAGGACCGCCGCGGGCTCGAGCCGGCGCGCCTCCTCCTCGGTGGCCTCGCGGGGCGACCGGCGCACCAGCGTGACGCCGTCGTTCCGCACCAGATCGATCGCGCTGGTGCCCGGAAGGGCGACCGCGGCGAAATTCCGCTCCAGCTTCTCGACCAGCACCATCCCGAGAACGAGCCCCAGGAAGCCGCCGTCGCGCGCCGAGAGGCGCTTCGCGTAATAGATCGTCCGGGCGCCGTTGCCCCTGCTGCGGACCGGCGCGCTCCAATACGTCCCCTGCGCCCCGGGGGCTGACAGGGCGCGAAAGTAGTCGCGATCCGTGATGTTGACCTCAGGGGCCGGCCAGGCTCGGGAGGAGCTCAGGAGGCGGCCCTGATCGTCGATGATCGCCATCGCGTCGAGCATGTCGAGCGACTGGGTGAAACCGACGAGACGCTCGTGCGTCTCCCGCATGGCGCCGAACCGCCGCAGATCGTCGGGAGTTCGGACCTGCTCGATCTCCAGCCGCTCGATCAGCCGGTTCTGGACGACGTCGATGCCCTGGAACACCTGCTCGGTCTGGGAGGCCAGCAGGGTGGAGACGTTGCGCAGCCCGTCCTTGTGAGTGGCGATGACCTCTCCATGCCGCCACGTCAGCAGCGCGACGGCCGCAAGCGTCACGCTCGCGGCCATAAGCACCCCGAGAGCGGTGATGAGCTTGGAGCGGCCAGAGCCTTTGGACGTAGCGCGCATAGACCTCCTGCACCCAGACGATTGCGTCCGAAGCGTTCAGTTCAAGATGCCGCCGTACGGAATACGACTATCGTTGCCGCAAGATTAAACGCCGACGCGACCTCTTCGGTCATCCACTATTCAGGCGCCTCCGGGCGCGATCAGCAGCCCAAGAAGCGCGCACGCCAGGAGCGTCGGCGCCATTCCGAGTTTGAATCGAAGCATAGCGACCATGGCGCCGGCCGCCAACGCGGCGGCGCGCCAGTCGATCGAGGCGAGGACAGGCAGATCGGGGCCGATCCCGTGGATCGTCATTGGCGTGACCTCGCGGAACACGACATGGAGCGCGAACCAAACCGCCAGGTTCAGGATCACGCCCACCACGGCCGCCGTCACGGCGGAGAGCGCGGCGGCGACGCGGACGTTCGCCCGCAGCGCCTCCACGTAGGGCGCGCCGAGGAAGATCCACAGGAAGCAGGGCGCGAAGGTGGTCCACAGCGCGAGCAGCGACCCGAGCCCGCCGGCCACCAGCGGATCGAGCGCGCCGGGCGCCCGATGCGCTGCGATGAAGCCCACGAACTGCAGCACCAGGATGAGCGGTCCCGGCGTCGTCTCCGCGAGGCCGAGCCCGTCGGCCATCTCGCCCGGCGCGAGCCAGCCATAGGCCTCGACCGCCGCCTGCGCCACATAGGCGAGCGCCGCATAGGCGCCGCCGAACGTCACCACCGCCATCACGCTGAACAGGCCGCCGATCTGGGTCCAGACGCTGTGCGGCCCCGTGATCAGCAGCAACGCCACGACCGGCCCGAGCCAGATCGGCAGCCAAGCCGCCAGCACCCCGAGCGAACGCCTGAGCGTCGGCTCCGCATGCGCGAGCAGGCCGCGCTCGAACATCTGATCCACCACGGCCGCCGACGGCGCGGCGTCCGTCTCGGGACCGCTTCGGCCGGCGCCGAACAGCCCAGGCGCCCGGCGCGCGCCGATCCAGCCGACGAGGGCCGCAAGCAGGACGATGAGCGGGAACGGCAGGTTAAGGACGTAGATGCCGAGGAAGGAGGCCGCCGCGATCGCGACCATCGCCCGGTTGCGCAGCGCCCGGCGGCCAATCCGCAGCACCGCCTCGACCACGATCGCCAGCACCGCGGCCTTCACGCCGAAGAACGCGGCCTCGACGAGCGGCGCGTCGTGATAGGCCGCGTAGGTCGCGCTCAGCGCCAGCATCACGAGGGCGCCGGGCAGCACGAACAGCAGTCCGGCGACCAGCCCGCCGGCCGTGCGATGCAGGAGCCAGCCGACATAGATGGCGAGCTGCTGCGCCTCCGGGCCGGGCAGCAGCATGCAGTAATTGAGCGCGTGCAGGAAACGCTGCTCGCCGATCCAGCGGCGGCGCTCGACCAGCTCCCTGTGCATCAGGGCGATCTGGCCGGCCGGGCCGCCGAAGCTGAGGACGCCGATCATCGCCCAGACGCGCGCGGCTTCGGCGAAGGTCGGCGCGGCGGGCGGGTCGGGGAAGCGGTCCATCCGGCGGGAAGCTGCCACAAAATCCGCCCGGCGCAATGGGGGCCGGAGCAGTGGGCCGCGGGGCCGCCCTATTCGGCCGGCGCGGCGGCGGGCGACGGGCGCCCTTCGCGGCCGCGGTTCAGCCGCAGCGCCAGCCGGTCGAGATAGAGATAGATGACCGGAGTGGTGAAGAGCGTCAGCAGCTGGCTGACCAGAAGCCCGCCGACCATCGCGTAGCCGAGCGGCTGGCGGAGCTCGGAGCCGACGCCGGTTCCGAGCATTAGCGGCACGCCGCCCAGCATCGCCGCCATGGTGGTCATCAGGATCGGCCGGAAACGCAGCATGCAGGCCTTGCGAATCGCCTGCTCGGGCGCGAGCCCCTCGTCGCGCTCGGCCGCGATCGCGAAGTCGACCATCATGATGCCGTTCTTCTTCACGATGCCGATCAGCAGCACGAGCCCGATCAGCGCGATCAGGCTGAAGTCGAAGCCGGCGATGTAGAGCACCCCGAGCGCCCCGACGCCGGCCGACGGCAGGGTCGAGAGGATCGTCAGGGGGTGGACGTAGCTCTCGTAGAGCACGCCCAGGATGATGTAGACGGCGACCAGCGCGGCCAGGATCAGCAGCGGCACCGTCTTGATCGAGTCCTGGAAGGCCTGCGCCGTGCCGGCGAAGGAGCCGACCAACGAGGCCGGCGCGCCGAGATCGCGCATCGTCTGCTCGACGGCGGCCGTGGCCTCTCCCAGCGACGCGCCTTCGGCGAGGTTGAACGAGAAGGTGACGGCCGGGAACTGGCCCTGATGGTTGATGGTGAGCGGCGAGGTCTTGTCCAGCCGCCAGCGCGCCAGCGCCGCCAGCGGCACCTGCTCGCCGCTGTTGGGCGAGCGCACATAGAGCCGGTTCAGGGTCTCGACGTCGCCGCGCTGCGTGGACGGCGCCTCGAGGATCACCTTGTAGCTGTTCAGCTGCGTGAAGAACTGCGCCACCTGGCGCTGGCCGAAGGCGTCGTAGAGCGTGTCCTGGATCGCCTGCGGCTGGATGCCGTAGCGCGAGGCCTGGTTGCGGTCGATCTCGAGGGTCAGGGTCGCGCCTGAATCCTGCTGGTCGCTCGCCACGTCGCGCAGCTGGGGCAGCTTCTTGAGCGCCTCCAGGATCTTCGGCGCGTATTCGTCGAGAACCTCCAGATCGGCGTCCTGGACCGCGTACTGGAACTGGGTCCGGCTGCGGCGGCCGCCGAGGCGCACGTCCTGCGCGGACTGCAGCAGCATGGTCGCGCCCTCGACCTCGGCGAGCTTCGGACGCAGCCGCGCGATGATCTCCGCGGCGGAGGCGTCGCGCTCCTCGAGCGGCTTGAGGGTGATGAAGCTGCGGCCGGCGTTCGGCGCGGAGGCCCCGCCCCCGGCGCCGATCAGGCTGCCGACGGTGCTGACCGCCGGATCGCTCAGCAGCACGGCGTCGATCGCCTCCTGGCGACGCGACATCTCGGCGAAGGAGACGTCCTGCGCGGCCTCGCTCGCGCCGGTGATCAGGCCGGTGTCCTGCTGGGGGAAGAAGCCCTTGGGGATGACCACGAACAGCGCGACCGCGAGCCCGACCGTCGCGATGAACACCAGCAGCGTCGCGAACTGGTGGCGCAGCACGACGTCGAGCCCCCGGCCGTAGCCGCGCAGCATGGCCTCGAAGCCGCGCTCAATCAGCGCATAGGCGCGGCCGTGCCGCGCCTCCTTCTCGTTCTTCAGGAAGCGCGCCGCCATCATCGGCGTGAGCGTCAGCGACACCACCATCGACACCACGATGGTGATCGCGACCGTCATGGCGAACTCGCGGAACAGCCGGCCGACGATGCCGCCCATCAGCAGCAGGGGGATGAAGGCCGCGATCAGAGAGACGCTGATCGAGACGATGGTGAAGCCGATCTCGCCCGCGCCCTTCAGCGCCGCCTCGAACGGCCGCATCCCCTCCTCGACATGGCGGGCGATGTTCTCGATGACGACGATCGCGTCGTCGACCACGAAGCCGACCGCGATCACCAGCGCCATCAGCGACAGGTTGTTGAGGCTGTAGCCGAACAGATACATCACCGCGCAGGCGCCGAGCAGCGAGATCGGCACCGCGAGCGCTGAGATGGTGGTCGCCCACATGCTCCGCAGGAAGACGAAGATCACCGCGACCACGAGCGCGATGGTGATCAGCAGCGTGAGCTCGACCTCGTGCAGCGAGGCCCGGATGGTGGTCGTCCGGTCGCTCATGATCTCGACCTTGAGCCCCGGCGGCAGCCCCGCGGTCAGGCGCGGCAGTTCGGCCTTCACGGCGTCCACGGTGTCGACGACGTTCGCGCCCGGCTGCTTGCGGATCACCAGGAACAGGCCGCGCTGGCCGTTGACCCATGCGGCCTGGAAGCGGTCCTCCGGGCCCTCGATCGCATGTCCGACGTCGCGCACCCGGATCGGCGCGCCGTCGCGATAAGCGAGGATGACGTCGTTCCACTTGGCCGCTTCGGTCAGCTGCCCGTCGGAATAGATCGTGAAGGCGCGGCGCTCGCCGTCGAGCGTGCCATTGGGGCTGTCGCTCGTGACCGTCGCCATCACGCCGCGGATTTCTTCGAGCGTGAGGTTCTTGGCCGCGATCTTCTGCGGATCGATCTGCACCCGGATCGACGGCTTCTGCTCGCCCGCGATCGTCACCTGGCCGACGCCCGCGATCTGGCTGATCTGCTGCGCGATCCTGGTGTCGGCGAGGTCGTTCGCCTCGGTCAGGGGCATCGTGTCCGAGCGCACCGAGAGCAGCAGGATCGGGCTGTCGGCCGGATTGGTCTTGCGGTAGCTCGGCGGCGACGGAAGGTTGGGCGGCAGCTGGCCGCCGGCCGCGTTGATGGCGGCCTGAATGTCCTGCGCGGCGGCGTCGATATTGCGGTCCAGATCGAACTCGACGGTGATCGAGGTCGCGCCGTTCGCGCTGACCGAGGTCAGCTCGGTCACGCCCGGGATCTGCGCGAACTGGCGCTCCAGCGGCTGCGCGACCGAGGACGCCATGGTCTCGGGGCTCGCGCCCGGCAGGTTTGCGTTGACCTGGATGGTCGGGAAATCGACCTGCGGCAGCGGCGCGACCGGCAGCAGCGGAAACGCCGCGAGGCCCGCGAGCAGCGCGGCCGCCATCAGCAGCGAGGTCGCGACGGGCCTGCGGATGAACGGGCCCGAGACCCCGCCTGAGCCGCCGCCGATCATGGCGCGGCGCTCGCGCTCCCGGTCTCCTCGGGGAGCGCGGCTTCAGAGATCTCCAGCCGCGCCCCGGACTGGACGCGCGAGGCGCCCGCCGTCACGACCCGGTCGCCGGCGTCCAGGCCCTTGGCGACCACCACCAGATCCTGCGCCTGGCGCGCGACCGTCACGCCGCGTCGCTCCGCGGTCTGGTCCGGCGTCATCACGAAGGCGAAATATCCGCCCGGCCCGCGCTGCAGGGCGTCCTCCGGAACCGTCACCACGTCCCGCAACGTGTCGATCCGGACGCGCACGGTGACCGACTGGCCGGGCCACAGGGCGCGGTCGGCGTTTGCGAAGGTCGCCTTGGCCTTGAAGGTGCCGGTGGCCTGGTCGATCTGGCTGTTCAGCACGCTGAGCTCGCCCTGCGCGAGCTCGCGCCCGTCGGGAGAGATCGCGGTCGCCGGGACCGGACCCCGCTTCTCCGCCGCGGCGACTTCGGCGAAGTCCCGCTCCGGAAGGGTGAAGACGGCCGTGATCGGCTCGATCTGCGACAGGGTCACGATCCCGGCCGCGTCGCTCGCCCGCACCAGATTGCCCTGGTCGACGAGCCGGAAGCCGGCGCGGCCGGTCATCGGCGCGCGGATGGTGGTGTAGTCGAGCTGGACCTTGGCGCTCTCCACGGCCGCCTCGTCGCCCATGACCGCCGCCTCGAGCTGCGCCACCGTCGCCTTCTGCGCGTCGAGCTGCTGGCGGGAGGCGTAGTTGTTCTGCGCCAGCTGGGTGTAGCGCGCGAGATCCCGCCGCGCGTTGGCGAGCTGGGCCTCGTCCTGCGCCTTCCGCGCCTTGGCCTGATCGAGGGCGGCCTGATAGGGGCGCGGATCGATCTGCGCGAGCAGATCGCCCTCCTTCACGGTCTGTCCTTCCTCGAAGCCGATCCGCATGATCTGGCCGTCGACGCGGCTCGTGACGGTGACGACGTTGAGCGGCTGCACGGTGCCGAGGCCTGACAGCCGGATCGGCACGTCCGTCCGGCGGGCCGAGGCCACCTGCACGGGGATGGACGGCGTCGCGGCCTGTTGTTGCGGAACCGCGGCGTCGGCGCCCCAGTGCGCTCGCCACGCAGCCGCGCCGCCGGCTGCGATCAGCGCGAGAGTCAGGATGAGGTAGGCCGGGCGCGCCATCGAGTTCCTTGGATCCGCCTTACGGACGCGGCCTCCTTTGGAGGCGCATGGCGCGCGGGGCGGAGGTCCGCGCCTTTCCCGACACGCGTCGCCGCGGTCGGCCCTGCGGGAGGCCGGCGAATGATTGTCCTCCCGAGGCCTCGTTCAGGGAAATGAAAACGCCGTGTCCCCGGCCGCAGGAATTTATCCTCCTGCCCTCTGGCCGAACCCGCCCGACGCGTCATTTGTCCGCCTCTGCAGGAGAGAGATTGACGATGCACGCATTCCAGGTCGGCACTCAGGCGCACTTCCTCGGCAGCCCCCTTGGGCCGAAGCCGCAGCCCGCGGAGGTCGTCGCCTGCCTGCCACCCGAGAACGGTCAGCCCGGTTACCGGGTGAAGTGTCTCGATGACGGCCATCTCAGGCACGTTTCCGAGTCCGAGCTGGTGCTCGAACCCGGAAAGTAGCCAGATCAGGCGGCTCGCGCCGCCGGAGCATCGCCCGAATAGGACTGCGCCCGCCCGTCCGTCGCGTCGATCGCCGTAAGGCTCCAGACGCGGCCCGGGTTCCGCTTGGCCGCAAGCTCCATCTGTAGGCGCCACCACTCCGGCGGCAGCGGCTCGGCGCCGCCATAGGTGCGGGCCGGATCGCCCACCACCGCGACGTAGAGGAAGCGGTCCGCGGCGGCGAACAGTTCGTCGAGCGTCCACGGCACGTCTTCCTCCGGAATGGCGGAAAGCACGTCGATGCAGGCCACGCCGTCGAACCGGCCCTCGACCGGCTTGGCGAAGGGCGCCTGCGCCGTGTCGCGGCTCGTCACCGCGGCGCCGGCGAAGCTGCGCGGACCGCCCGAGGCCTATGATCAGCCGGTGAATGCCGGACTTCGACTTGAGGTCCAGCGCCTCCTTCATCTCCTCGAACGAGGGAGGAACGCCGGCCTCCT
>NZ_JBJKEX010000094.1:0-9794 GCF_045505405.1 Hansschlegelia beijingensis
GCCCGGCTTGGCGCCTAGCCGTAGCCGGCGCGGCGGGCGTTCGGCGCCACGCGCGCTTCGAACCGCTCCCGCCGCTCCGCGAAGGCCCGCGCGATTCCGGGATAGCCGCTCGCCGTGTCGGCCTTGCTGAAGATGCGCGTCCCGGTCGAGCCGGTTGGCTCCTCGAGCGACAGGAAGGCGAACAGCTCCCGGCGTTCGTCCTCGTAGTGCTCGATGCGGGAGGTTCGAACCTTCCTCGGCCAGCGCTCCTGCAGATCGAGCAGATATCCGGTGATCGCGTTCCAGCGGTCGAGATGCTTCAGGTAGAGCGCGTCGAGGCCGGTCTGGTCGTTCTGCTCCACCAGAGCTACCACCGTCGGCAGCTCCCAGGCGACGATGGCGCTCTCGATCGACGCGAACGGCGCCCGGACGGTGTGCACGATCCTGCCGGCGGGAAACATCCGCAGCAGGTTGAGCGGCACGCGATCGGCTGGCCCATAGCGGATTTCCTTGAAGCCCCAGCGCGTCTTGCCGGGCGGCAGGCGCTTCGCGAACAGCTCCAGCACCAGCGCGCGCTGCGCGGCCATCAGGTCCGCCCTGCGGAAGCCGTTCATCCACGCCATGCCGCGGCCGTCATGCTGGAGCGTCTCGATCTCCTGCGCCGAACTCACCGGCTCCCGGGGATAGACGTACTTCGTGAGCTGCCTGTTGTTCGCGGCTTCTCCGCCCCAGCGGAACAGCCCGGCCAGCACGCCGCCATGCTCGCCCCAGATCCAGACGTTCCCGGTCTCGCAGAGCCTGACCTGCTGGAAGGTGGAGCCACAGCGACCGGCGCCGAGCAGGAAGATCGGATCGAGCGCCAGTTCCGGTTCAGCCATGCCGGGCGTCGCCTCGATCGAACATGAGCCCGCGCCCCACCGCCCGTGAATCACCTTCGGCGGGGAGCGTATCAGGCAATTCCGATCTTCACGCGTAAGCGTCGGACGGCTCCTGATCGCGGTCGCGGCGCGCGCCCGCTATAACGCTCGCAGGTCACGGGCGGGGAGAGCCGTGGAGATCTACTTCAGCAACTACTACTCCGAGACGCTGGTGTTCCTGGCGGTGGCCGGGCTCGTGGTGCCGCTGTTCAAGCGACTCGAGCTGAGCCCCGTCCATGGGTTCCTGCTGGCCGGACTGGCTCTCGGCCCGTTCGGTCTCGGCAGTCTGGAGCAGGCGGCGCCGTGGATCGGTCCGCTCACGATCAACAACGGAGAGGACATCAGCGCTCTCGCAGAACTTGGCGTCGTCTTCCTGATGTTCATGGTGGGGCTCGAGCTTTCGGCGCAGCGCCTCTGGCTCGCGCGCCGAATGGTGTTCGGCTTCGGCGCTCTTCAGGTGGTCTCCTGCTCGGTCGCTCTGGGGCTGCTCGCCTATCTTCTGGGGCAACCGCCGGCGTCCGCGATGGTGCTCGGCGCCGCGGGCTCGCTGTCCTCCACCGCGATCGCCTTGCCTACGCTCGCCGAGAGGGGCCGTCTCCAGAGCGTCGCGGGCCGCAACAGCTTCTCGATCCTGCTGTTCCAGGACCTCTCGGTCGCGCCGCTGCTGCTGATGGTCTCGGTGCTGAGCTCCGGAGGGCCGATCGGGCCGCGGCTGCTGGAGACCCTCGGTCCCGGAGTGATCGCGGTCGGCGCGCTCGTCCTGTTCGGTCGAGTGGCGCTGCGGCCGATCTTCGGCTGGGTGGCCGCGGCCCGGAGCGCGGAACTGTTCATGGCCGCCTGTCTGCTGGTGATCCTGGGCACCGCCTTCATCACCGCCGCCGCCGGCCAGTCGATGGCGCTGGGCGCCTTCGTGGCGGGCCTGCTGCTCGCCGAGACCGAGTTCCGGCGCCAGATCGAAGCTCTGGTCGATCCCTTCAAGGGCCTGCTGCTCGGGCTGTTCTTCCTCTCCGTCGGAGCCACTCTCGACCTCGGGCGGGTGTTCGCGTCGCTAGGCGAAACGCTGCTGATCGCGGCGACGCTGATCGCCGCCAAGGTGGTGATCGTGTTCCTCGGCGGAAGAGCCTTCGGCGTGTCGCGGGCGGCATCGGCCGAAACCGCCCTGATCATGGCGGGCGGCGGCGAGTTCGCCTTCGTTCTGCTCAGCCCGGCGATCTCAGGGCAGATCCTTTCGCCCGATATCGCCGCGACCGCGACGGCTGCCGTCACCATCTCGATGCTGACGATACCCTTCCTGATCGCCGCCGCGGGGCGCTTCGCCGCCCGAACAGGGGGCGGGAAGGAGGTCGAAGTTGGTCCGCCGGACGGCGTGGCCGAGCCGGTCGTGGTGATCGCCGGCTACGGCCGAAAGGGAGCCGTCGTGGCCAGGATGCTCGCGCGGCACGACGTGCCCTTCATCGCGGTCGACGACGACGTCCGGGTCGTGAGACGCGCGAGACGACAGGGGGACACCCGCGTCTTCTACGGCGACGCGACGAACCCCGAAATGCTCCGGCGATGCGGCGTCGCCTCAGCCCTGGCGCTGGTGGTCACCCCGGCGTCTGGGGAGACCGCGAGAGCGATCGTGGCGAGCGCGAGGGCGGAGAGCGAGACGCTTCCGGTCTTCGCGTTTGCTGGAGACCTGGCGGACGCCAGGCGGCTGTACCGGCTCGGGGTGACAGACGCCGTTCCGCTGGACGTGGAGCCAAGCCTGCACCTTTCCGAACTCGTTCTGCTGGAGCTGGGGCTTCCGATGGGCAACGTCATCGCCTCGGTTCACGAGCAGCGGGACGAATTCCGCGACGAGATCAGGCCAAAGGGAAGGGGGGCGAGACACCGAAACGCGATCCGGGCTCAGCAGGCCGGGCCGCCGTAGCGGGCCGGAAGGCCGACCCGCGCCGCAACCAAGGTCCGCAAGGCCCCGAGAGGTCAGCCCCAGACACGAAAAAGCCCGCCATGAGCGGGCCTTAGCGCATCAATTTGAAGCTTGGTTCAGCCGGGCATCCTCGACACCCGCCGAGCGTCCACCCAGCCCTTCAACCACGCATCCCGCCGAACGACGTCCTTGTACGGACAGCGCCGGAGGTCGACGCCCGTGGCGAAAGCCTCACGGCCTTCCTGTTCGATCGCCTGCATACGCAACCCTTTCTGCTCAAGATTTATGTAAATGGGGCTTGGGGCGGCGCTTGTCCAGTCAAGCGCGCTTTTGCGACGGCCGCGATAACCCTGCTGACGCCCAGGCTCCGGCGTCAGCTAGGATGATCGCGGCCCATTCCGGCCTCGGCGCGCTCTCGAAGATGCCGGCCCGGATGGGCTCCTCAGAACGGCAGGCGCCCGTTCTCCTTGACCTCCCTCATGACGAAGAAGGTCCGGGTGTTCTGCACGCCCGGGAGAGCGATCAGGGTCTGGCTCTGCAGCTTGTTGAAGTCGGCGATGTCGCGTGCCCGGATCTTGAGGAAGTAGTCGAACTCGCCCGCCACCAGAATGCAGTCGAGGATCTCCTTCACCTTGAGCACGGCCTCCTCGAAGGCGTAGCGGCTGTCGGGCGAGGAGCGGTCGAGCACGACGCCGATCATCACGAGGGCGCCTAGTCCGACCGAAGCGGGGGCGATCTGCGCCCGGACGCCCGTGATGTGGCCTTTCTCGAACAGCCGCTGCGTGCGCCGATGACAGGTGGCGGGGCTGACGCCCACGCGCTGCGCGAGTTCGGCGTTCGTCAGCCGGCCATCCGCATGGAGCGCCCGCATGATCTTCACGTCGGTTCGGTCGAGAGCGCCCTCGGAAGAATCTTTCAGGGAAGCAGCCATTCCGGTCCGATCATTTCAGTATCGATGGCCCAATCGCGCCAAATCTGAACTTTGCTGGCCAACTTAGAAAGCACATTCCACGAGGGTTTTTCTAGTATCCGCGCTCCGACCGAAAGGATGAGCGCCGTGATCAACACCATTCGCACCCTTGCCGCCGCGGCGATCGCCAGCGGACTGATGAGCTATGCCCATGCGGAGCCCTCGCAGCCCATTCCGGACGCGCAGACGATCCGAAGCGTCGTGCTGGTGCATGGGGCGTTCGCCGATGGCTCCGGCTGGCGCGGCGTTTACGATGAGCTGACCGCACGCGGCTACCGCGTGTCGATCGTCCAGAACCCGCTGACCTCCCTGGCCGACGACGTCGCTGCGACCACGCGCATTCTTGATAGGCAGAACAGCCCGGCCATTCTGGTCGGACACTCCTGGGGCGGGACGGTGATCACCGAGGCCGGCGCGCACCCGAAGGTCGCCGGCCTTGTCTATGTTTCCGCCCTGTCTCCCGACGCGGGGGAAACCACCGGCCAGCAGTATGACGGCTACGTCACGCCGCCCGAGTTCGTCATCGAGACGACGGCGGACGGCTACGGCTTCGTGAAGCCGGACGCGTTCAAGGCTGGTTTCGCCAATGACGCGAGCGACGCGGAAGCCGCCTTCCTGCGGGACTCCCAGGTGCCGATCAACATGTCCTCATTCGCGACGAAGCTTGGGAACGCCGCCTGGCGGACGAAGCCCAGCTGGGCCGTGATCGCCACCGAGGACAAGGCCTTCGACCAGCGGATGCTGAAGGCCATGGCCACGCGCATCGGCGCGACCGTCACCGAGGTCGCGGCGAGCCACGCCGTCTTCATGACCCAGCCCAAGGTCGTCGCCGACGTGATCGACAAGGCCGCGCGGCAGCTGTCCGCCCAGACGCGATAGTCGGGCCCCGTCCTCCCGGAGACGACAGGCGTCAGGCGCCTGGAGAGGGCGACAGGCCCGGGCCCAAGGGTCCGGGCTTGCGAAGCCATGCAATGTTGCGAGATCGGAACAAGACGATGACGACGAAAGCCTCTCCCGACGAGGCCCAGGACTTCACCCGGCATGCATCCCAGGATCAGGCGGAGCGGGCGGCGAAGCTCAAGCCGGCCTATGACTTCATCGTCTGCGGCGCGGGCTCGTCCGGCTCCGTGGTCGCCAGCAGGCTGGCCGAGAACCCCGACGTGAGTGTCCTGCTGATCGAGGCCGGCGGCGGCGACGAGGCGGAAGCGGTTCTCGACCCCTCCCAGTGGCCGGCCAATCTCGGAAGCGAACGCGACTGGGGGTTCCAGGCGCAGCCCAGTCGGCATCTCGACGGCCGGTCGCTTTCCATGTCGATGGGCAAGGGGCTCGGCGGCGGCTCCAGCATCAACGTCATGGTCTGGGCGCGGGGACACCGCAGCGACTGGGATTTCTTCGCGGCCGAGGCAGGGGATGACGGCTGGGGCTACGAGTCCGTGCTCGACATCTACCGGGACATCGAGAACTGGCGGGGAACGCCCGACCCGCGCTACCGCGGAACGTCGGGCCCGGTCTGGGTGCAGCCCGCGCCCGACCCGAGCCCGATCGCCACGGCGATGCTGGACGCTGCCGCGGAGCTCGGCGTCCCGACCTTCGATCATCCCAACGGGGCGATGATGGAGGGGCCTGGCGGCGCGGCGATCTCCGACGTGCTGGTTCGCGATGGCCGCCGGCACTCGCTGTACCGCGCCTATGTGCATCCCTGGCTGGATCGCCCGAACCTCACCGTCGTCACGCACGCCACCGTCCGCCGCGTGGTGATCGAAGGCGGCAGGGCCACCGGCGTCGAGATCCTGCGCGACGGGGCGGTCGCGACCATCGATTGCCGCCTGGAGGTCATCCTGTCGCTTGGAGCGATGCACACGCCCAAGGTGCTCATGCATTCCGGCGTCGGCGACGAGGCCGAGCTCGGTCGCTTCGACATAGCCGTCAGACAGCACCTGCCGGGCGTCGGCCAGAACCTGCAGGATCATCTGTCGTTCGGCTGCATCTGGGAGTATCGCGAGCCGCTGGCTCCGCGGAACGGCGGCAGCGAGGCGACGCTCTACTGGAAGAGCCGTCCCGACATGGAGAGCCCCGACCTGCTGTTCTGTCAGGTCGAGTTTCCGGTTCCCAGCGACCGGACAGCCGCGCGCGGCGCTCCCGCGCATGGCTGGACGATGTTCGCCGGTCTCGCTCAACCGTCAAGCTCGGGCCGGGTTCGCCTCACCGGCGCAGACCCCGCGGCGCCGATAGCGATCGACGCGAACGCCTTGTCGGATCCCGCGGACATGGAGACGGCGATCCGATGCGTCGAACTCTGCCGGGAGCTCGGCGCCGCCAAGGCCTTTCGGCCCTTCGTGACGCGGGAGGCGCTGCCGGGGCCGCTCTCGAACGGCGCCATGAAGCAGTTCGTGCGCGAGGCGGCGGTGACCTACTGGCATCAGAGCTGCACCGCCAGGATGGGCCGGGACGCCATGTCCGTCGTGAATGGGGCGCTCGAGGTCTATGGCGTCCAGGCGCTCCGCGTCGCCGACGCCTCCATCATGCCGCGCGTCACGACCGGAAACACGCAGGCCCCGTGCGCGATCATCGGCGAGCGCGCGGCGCGTATGATCCGCACAGCGCACGGCGTCTGAGCCGCGCTCGGCAAGTCTCACCGATCCGTTCGTTTTTCTCCCGCGCGGCCGAGGCGGAGCAGGGCGGACAATACGTTCCGGCGTCGCGGCGCCGGGACGCCGCGTCAATCGTTCAGCCGGAGACGACGATGAACTTTGATCTTGGCCTGGAGGGCAGGCGCGCGCTCGTCACGGGCGGCACCAAGGGCGTCGGAGCGGCGGTGGTCCGCAATCTGCGCGACGCAGGCGCCAGGGTGGTCGCGGCGGCGCGGAGCGCGCCGGAGCAGCGCGAGCACGGCGTTTTCTATGTCGCCGCCGACCTGACCTCGGCGCAGGGCTGCGCTGATCTCGCCGCGGCGGCGCTCGCACGGCTCGGTGGGATCGACATCCTCGTCAATGTGGTCGGGGGCTCAAGCGCGCCCGGCGGCGGCTTCGCGGCCCTCGCCGACGCGGAGTGGGAGAGGGAGCTCAACCAGAACCTCATGCCGGCCGTCCGGCTGGACCGCGCGCTGCTGCCGTCGATGCTGGAGCAGGGGTCGGGCGTGGTCATCCACGTCACCTCGATCCAGAACGTGCTTCCGCTGCCCGACGCCACGACGGCCTACGCCGCCGCCAAGGCGGCGCTTTCGACGTATAGCAAGAGCCTGTCCAAGGAGGTCACGCCGAAAGGCGTGCGCGTCGTCCGCGTGTCGCCCGGCTGGGTGGAGACGGAAGCGGCGGTGGCGCTGGCGGAGCGGCTCGCCGCGGACGCCGGCGTCGACTACGAGGGCGGCAAGAAGATCATCATGGACGCGCTCGGCGGCATCCCGCTGGGACGACCCGCCAGGCCGCGGGAGGTGGCGGACCTGATCACGTTCCTCGCATCGCCACGCGCCGGAGCGATCACGGGCGCCGAATACACGATCGACGGCGGAACCGTGCCGACCGCGTAGCATCGCGCCGAACAATAGCACGGGGCTTATGAGCTGAGCTCATGGGCTCCGCCCGTGAGCGGCCCCCTCAGAACCGGTAGGCGACGCTCGCTGTCGCGCCGTGGCTCTTGGCGTGGCTGCCGAACTCGCCGTCGTACCGGAGCCGAAGGTCCGCCCGCTCCCCGTGGAACAGCTGCAGGCCGACGCCGACTTTCGCCGCGACGCTGTCGATCGGCGCGGTGAGCGACATCTCCTCGACGTTGCGCGCGCCGCGCAGATGAGCCTTGCCGCGCCAACGGTCGTTGGTCCGCACGCTCGCCCCGGCCGTGACGAAGCTGCGGAGGACCAGATCGTCGCTGAGGACCGAGCGGCCGCCGAGTTCGACAGCCGGCGTGAATGTCGCGGACTTGTAGCGCGCGGCGCCATAGGCGAGGCCGAGATCGCCTGCGCCGCGCTCCTTGAAGCTTCCCGATCGCGCGTAGATCAGATCGACGTTGAGGTAGGGCCGAAGATAAAGGTCCTCCGTCCCAAACGTATGAGCCACGCGGCCGCGCAGGCCGCCTGAAAACAGCGTGGGCGCGCCCTTCGCAGTATCGCTGAAGCCGGCCACGGAGATGCGGCGCTTCAGGTCCAGTTCGCCGATGTTTCCGAACACCGCGGCCGTCCAGAGGATGGGGCCGTCCTGCCGCTTCAGCGTGATGGCGGCCTGGCCGGTCGAGCCCTTCCCGGACACGCCGTCATGGCCGTTGAACCAGTCCGCCTGATAGGCCGCCGAGCCGCCGAGGAAGAGGCCGGGCGAGATCTCGATCTGCCCGCCGACCTGCCAGAACGCGGCCTTCAGGCGGGATCGCCCGCGTTCGCCGTCGCCGTCATCCGAGGTCGTCCGGCCGCCGATCTTGAAGTAGCCGCATTCGCCCTCGGTGAGGACAGCGTCTCCGCCCGCATAGCCTTTCGAGAACGTGGGGCAACTCATCGATCGGTCCGCGATGTCGGCCGCGCCGGCGGCGGAGCGGGCGAGCGCCGTCACGGCGCTGCGCGGCGAGAATTCGCGGACCGCCTGGTTGTAGTGCGACGCGCCCGCGCGCGCCGCGGCGTCCAGCCCCGCGAACAGCGCGCCGAGCTCCGGTCTGCCGGATTCGAACACGGCCTCAAGCGCTTCGGCGACGTCCTTGCGGTGCGCGGAGAGGCCGAAGTCCGGTCCGGCGAAATGCGCCTCGCGCACCGAGACGTCGTACGTCCCGCCGGATTGGTGCAATGCGAACGAGAACAGCGGGCTGTCCTCGACCGACAGGCTGCCGGTGGCGACGCCTTGCACTTCCAGGGCCCGGACGCGCACTCCCGGCAGGACGCTCGCCAGAACAGGCGCGATCTTGCCGTCTAGCCTGGCGTCGCCCGCCACGAGGTAGCTGGCGCTCTGTCCGGCGACGAAGTCGAAGGTTGCGGCGACGCGCCCGGACGCGGTCTGGACGAGATCGCCGTCGATGATGGCCCCGCCAGCCGACGCGACGAGCGTGCCGCTGTTGGTCAGCACGCCCCGTTCGACGCCTGCGAGAGCGGTCGAACTGGGCGGCTGCCCCGGGATCTGGGGCGCGCCGTAGATCGTGCCGCCGGTGAGATAGGTGTTTCCGTAGATCGCGCCGTCGTTCTGGACGTCGACGCGGCCGCTGACGGAGCGGATCGCGGTTCCGGAAAGCGCCGAGATTTGCGAGCCTTCGCCGACATACATGTGGCTGTCCGCGCGGCTGTCGATCACCACGCCCGCGCCCTGCGCGCCGCTCCCGCCCGTGATGGCGGCGGGCTTGTAGTAGCCGAGGTTGACCTCGATCGCGCCGCCCTGAGCGCCCGTGGATTGCGCGAACACGCCGATCCCGCCTTCGCCCGTGGCGGCGATCCGGTTCTGCAGCGTGAGCTTGAGGGCTCCGCCGTCGCCGACGCCGCCCGCGTAGAACTTCCCGTCGTCCGCGACGAGCCCGCCCCCGCCGGCGCTCTGCGCCACGATCCCGAATGCGCCGGCGCCGCTGACATGGATATCCGCGAGCGAAAGCACCGTCACGGCGCCGCCGCGACCCGATCCACCCGTGGTGAACCATGCCTCGCTCGTCAACGACGGGACGTCGTCGGGGCGGAAGTTGGCCACCATTCCGCCCCCGCCGCCGACCGACTGGGCCACGACGCCATGCGCGCCGACGCCGGCCGTGGTGATCGTGCTCTGGTCGTTGAGCAGGGACACATTGACGGCTCCGCCGTCTCCGGAGCCTCCCGAGCTTCCGACGCGCCTCACCGTCGCAGCCGCGCCGCCCGCCGCACCCGCGACGCCGCCTCCGCCGCCAACGCTCTGGGCCACAAAGCCGGACGCCCCATGCCCTGAGGTGACGATGTCCAGCCGGCCGTCGGACGCCACGTCCGCCGTCACGGCTCCGCCATCGCCGCGCGACCGGTGAAGATGTACGGAGCGGCCGCCGGCAGCATGATCTTGATGAAGTATTGAAGCGGATTCAGCCGCAGGACTTG
>NZ_JBJKEX010000095.1:0-9787 GCF_045505405.1 Hansschlegelia beijingensis
CTGCGCGAGATCTTCGGCGAGTACCGAGCCCCGACCGGCGTCGGCCGCGCAGGGTCGCGCCCCATTCGCCGGTGGTGACGCCGGCCTTGGCGGCGGCGATCGAGGGCTCCATGACGTTGCGGTCCTCGCGGGCGGCGGCGGCCAGCTCGGCGAGCGCCTTCGCGACCGCGGTCTCGTCGCGCTGGGCCTTCCAGGCCTTCAGCCGCTCGACCGCCTCTGCGCCGACATGCTCGGGAACGACCTGGATCGAGTCGGAGCCGGTGGAGAGCGGAGAGGGCTCGGTCGACTGGAACTTGTTCACGCCCACCACGATCTGCTCGCCGGATTCGATGGCCGCGAGGCGGCGCGCATTGGACTCGACGAGGCGGCCCTTCATGTAGCCGGCCTGAACGGCCGCGATCGCGCCGCCCATGTCGTCGATGCGGGCGAGCTCCGCGCGCGCTTCCTCCTTCAGCTGCTCGACCTTGGCGTCCATCACCTTGGAGCCGGTGAAGATGTCCTCGTATTCGAGGATGTCGGTCTCGTAGGCGAGGATCTGCTGGGCGCGCAGCGACCATTGCTGGTCCCATGGCCGGGGCAGGCCGAGCGCCTCGTTCCAGGCCGGGAGCTGCACGGCCCGGGCGCGCGCGTCCTTCGAGAGGGTGACGGCGAGCGTCTGGATCAGGATGCGATAGACGTTGTTCTCGGGCTGCTGCTCGGTGAGCCCCAGCGAGTTCACCTGCACGCCGTAGCGGAAGCGGCGCGACTTGGCGTCGGTGACGCCGTAACGGTCGCGGGTGATCTCGTCCCACAGGTCGACGAAGGCCCTCATCTTCGCGATCTCGGTGATGAACTTCATCCCGGCGTTCACGAAGAACGAGATGCGCTGCACGGTCTGCCCGAACGCCTCCTCGCTCGGGTTGGTGGCCTTCACCTCATCGAGGACGGCGATCGCGGTCGCGAGCGCGTAGGCGAGCTCCTGAACCGGCGTCGCTCCCGCCTCCTGCAGGTGGTAGGAGCAGACGTTCATCGGGTTCCACTTCGGCATCTCCTTCGTGGTGAAGAGGATGACGTCGCGGATCAGCCGGAGCGACGGCGCGGGCGGAAACACGTAGGTCCCGCGCGACAAATATTCCTTGATGATGTCGTTCTGGGTGGTGCCCTGCAGCGACGAGCGGTCCGCCCCCTGCTCCTCGGCCTGCGCGACATAGAGCGAAAGCAGCCAGGCCGCGGTCGCGTTGATCGTCATCGAGGTGTTCATCTGCTCGAGCGGAATGCCGTCGAACAGGGTGCGCATGTCGCCGAGATGCGAGACCGGGACGCCGACCTTGCCGACCTCGCCGCGCGACAGCACGTGGTCCGGGTCGTAGCCGGTCTGCGTCGGGAGATCGAAGGCGACCGACAGCCCGGTCTGACCCTTGGCCAGGTTCGACTTGTAGAGCTTGTTCGACTCGACCGGGGAGGAATGCCCCGCATAGGTCCGGAACAGCCAGGGTTTGTCGGGCATCTCGCGCTCCGCCTCGCACAGGGAGGCGTCAGCCTTGGCCGCGCCCCGCACAGTCTTTAGCGGACGTGTGCGGCGCCGCAATGAGCCGATCGTCGGACGGAGGCCGAGCCACGCTCAGCCGAATTCCTTGTCCGCGAGCGTGCGCCGCGCCGCCTCGCGGTGGCGGTCGTTGAGATGGGTCCGAACCAGCGCCAGGGTCGCGGCGAGCACGCTGGCGTCGTCCGCGAAGCCCATCAGGGGGACGAAGTCCGGCAGGGCGTCGAGCGGCAGCACGAAATAGGCGAGGGCGCCGAGCAGCGTCGCCCGGACGTGGGTCGGGGTCTCGCGGTCGAAGGCGCAGTAATAGGCGGCGACCGCGTCCTCGGCGAACGGGATGCTGCGCGCGACGCGCTTCACCGTCGGCCAGAAGTCACGCTTTACGCGGGCCTCGTCGGACGAGGCGCTGTCGGCGGCCATGTCGGGTCTCCTCGGCGGTCGACTGAAGGTGGCGTCGCGCGGCCGGGCGATCAAGCCTCCGCGGCCGCGGCGGCCTCAATCGCATCTATGTCCTCGTCCGACAGGCCGAAATGATGGCCGATCTCATGGACCAGAACATGCGTGACGATCGCCCCGAGCTTCTCCTCGTGCTCGGCCCAATAGTCGAGGATCGGTCGCCGGTAGAGGTGGATGACGTTCGGCATCTGCCCGGTGCGAGGAATGGCGTCCGCATGCGCGAGGCCGACGCCGGTGAAGAGGCCGAGAAGGTCGAACTCGCTCTCCGCGCCGAGCTCGGCCAGAACCTCCTCGGTGGGGAAATCGTCGACGCGGATCACCGCCGTCGCCGCGAGCGCCCTGAACTCCTGCGGAAGCCGGGCGAAACCCTCCTCCGCGAGGCGCTCGATGTCGGCGAGGTCCGGAGCGGGAAGGTCAGTCCAATCCACGTCTCGTACCCTGCGCCGTCGTGGAGGCCGGTATGGAACGCAATCCTATCCCGTCGCGTTATCGCGACAAGTCGTGCGTCCGCGCGCGGCCCGGGGGTCGACCGCTTACATGCAGGCGCGCCCAGTGCTTTGCCAATGAACGTCGCGTGAACGCCGCCGTAACGGCGAGTTCATCCCTGCCAAGCCATAGATCAAGCCTGAGGTCGGCGTCTTTCGGCTCCGACCCGAGGGACAAGGAGACGTTGATGAGGACTGCTCTTCTCTCCGCCGCCGCGCTCGCCGTGGGCCTCGGCGTCTTCGCCGCGGCCCCCGCCAGCGCTGCGCCGATCGCCACGCACGCCACCATCGTCGCGCCGGCCGCCACCAACGCAGTCGCCTGCCGCACGGTCCGCAAGACCGTCTGGAGGAACGGCGTCAAGCGCACCGTGACGACCCGTGAGTGCGACCGCGCCGACCGCCGCTGGAGCCGCGATCGCGTCGTGGAGCGCCGTTATCGTCCGGGTCCGCGGCCGTACTACCGTCCGGCTCCGCGTCCGGGCATCGGCATCTACGTTCGCTGACGCCAGGCGAGCCTGATCGATAAAGAGCCCGGCGCTCGCAAGCGCCGGGCTCTTTTTATTCGGCGTAGATCACCCGTAAACTATTAAGGCGGGCCGAGTATTCAGAATCCCATTAGAAGTCGATTTTTCGCCATCAACCTCTTCAAGGATGAAGATCAGGCGGCGAGCCGAGCCTCTTGAGAGGCCGAGCCTCCGCCGGGCGTGCGCTCCGGGTTGGAGAGCGCGCATCTCGTTGAGGGGACCTGCGATGAAAGCTCTCGCACTGGCGTTCTCGGCCGCCGTTCTTTCGGCTGGCTTCGCCGCCGCGCCCGCGACGGCCGGCGTCTACATCGAGTATGACGGGCCGCGCTACCACCATCGCCCACCGGTCTATTACGCACGTCCGGCCCGCGTCTACTACGCCCCGCGCCCGGCGCGACGCGTCTGCCGCGTCACCTATGTGCGCGAATGGGGACCGTTTGGCCCGCATAGCCGGCGCATCGAAACCTGCCGCGAGCGCTGGTGAGCCGAGGGGCCACTTCTCAGGTCCGCGCGGCGCGCTAACTCCCAACCGGGTCGGCGAGATCGCCCGGTTCGGAGGAATGACGATGAAGCGGTGGCAGGCGGGACTGGCGGCGGCGCTCGCGATCGGCGGGGCGTCGTCGGCCTTTGCGGCGGACCTCCCGTATGAGCGCGCATATGGCGAGCGGGTTCATCGGTCGCGGACGATCGTGTCGGACGAGCAGACGCTGATCAGGCCGGTGAACTTCCGCCTCGACGTGCGGACCACCCCGTGGCTGCACTATGAAATGAGGCCGTCTCTCATTTGCCGGCTCGCTTGGGAGCGCGGCAGGCGCGGCGATCGCCCCGTTGAGGTGTGCCGGAACTGGTGAGCCTCACCAGTCGACGGAGCGGTCTATCCTGATCACATAGTTTCGCCACGGCGCCCGCTCGGCGATGCGGTCGTAGAGCGCGGCCGCCGGATTCGCCTCAGGGACCATCCAGCGCAGGTGGACCCAGTCGCGCGCCGCGCCCTCGTCGACAAGGCAGGCGATCAGGGCCTGGGCGACGCCCTTGCCGCGGCAGGCGGCGTCGACGAACAGGTCGTCCAACTGACCGGCGCGCCTGCCGGAGATCGCCTCCGGCAGGTCGTAATAGAGCGCGAAGCCGACGAGCGCGCCGTCGAGTTCGGCGCCCGCGATCCCCACCATCGGCTCGGCGATCAGCTTCGCCGCGTAGGCTTCGTCAGGGGCCCCGGGCTCGCTTGCAAGAAGCGCTCCCGAATAAGCCGCCATCAGGGGCGCCAGACGCGACGCGTCGCTCGCCTGTAGCCGGGGGATGATACGCAGGGACATGCTGGGCGCCGCGATCCGTCGGGAGCCCCGAAGACGAGGCTCCCGCGTTTCAGATGGTCACCGCCACTCGCGGATGTCGACGAAGCGGCCGGCGACAGCCGCCGCCGCCGCCATCGCGGGGGAGACCAGGTGCGTGCGGCCCCGGAAGCCCTGACGGCCCTCGAAATTGCGGTTCGAGGTCGAGGCGCAGCGCTCTTCCGGCGCCAGCTTGTCCGGGTTCATCGCGAGGCACATCGAGCAGCCGGGCTCGCGCCAGTCGAAGCCGGCGGCCTTGAAGATCCGGTCGAGGCCTTCGGCCTCCGCCTGCTCCTTCACGAGCCCGGAGCCCGGAACGACCATGGCGTTGACGTTGCCGTTGACGGTCTTGCCCTCGATCATCCTGGCCGCCTGCCGCAGATCCTCGATCCGCCCGTTGGTGCAGGAGCCGATGAAGACGCGGTCGATCGCGATGTCGGTGATCTTCGCGCCCGGCGTCAGGCCCATATAGGCCAGGGCCCGCTGGATCGCCGCGCGCTTGCCCTCGTCGGCCGCCGCATCGGGGTCCGGGACGACGCCGGTGACCGCGACCACGTCCTGCGGGCTGGTGCCCCAGGAGACGATCGGCGGCAGGTTCGCGCCGTCGAGCCGGACGATGCGGTCGAAATGCGCGCCCTCGTCGGTCCTCAGCGTGTCCCAGTAGCGGCGCGCCGCGTCCCAGGCTTCGCCCTTGGGAGCCATCGGCCGGTCCTTGAGGAACGCGTAGGCCTTCTCGTCCGGCGCGATCATGCCGGCGCGGGCGCCGCCCTCGATGGACATGTTGCAGACCGTCATGCGGCCTTCCATCGAGAGGTTCTCGATCACCTCGCCGGCGTACTCCATGACGTGGCCGGTGCCGCCCGCGGTGCCGATCTCGCCGATGATCGCGAGGATCACGTCCTTCGCGCCGACGCCCTCCGGCAGCTTGCCGTCGACGACGATGCGCATGTTCTTCGCCTTCGTCTGGATCAGCGTCTGGGTCGCGAGCACATGCTCGACCTCGGACGTCCCGATGCCATGCGCGAGGGCGCCGAACGCGCCGTGAGTGGAGGTGTGGCTGTCGCCGCAGACGATCGTCGTCCCCGGGAGCGTGAAACCCTGCTCGGGGCCGACGACGTGGACGATGCCCTGCCGCTTGTCGAAGGCGTCGTAATACTGGACGCCGAACTCGCGCGTGTTCTCGGCCAGCGCGGCGATCTGCGCCGCGCTTTCCGGGTCAGGGTTCGGCAGCGAACGGTTCGACGTCGGCACGTTATGGTCGACGACGGCGAGCGTCTTGTGCGGCGCGCGGACCTTGCGGCCGGTGGCGCGCAGCCCTTCGAACGCCTGCGGGCTCGTCACCTCGTGCACGAGGTGACGGTCGATGTAGAGCAGCACGGAGCCGTCCGGCTGGCGGTCGACGACGTGGTCGTCGAAGATCTTGTCGTACAGGGTCTTGGGGGCGGCGGACATTGAGCGCCTCTAGGTCGTTGGGAGCGTGGGGGAGGAGTTGGGCTGCGCTGGCGGCGCAGGACGTCAGCTCCCGAGTCGGCTCGTGATCGCCGACAGACGCGCGTGGAAGCGGGACGGCAGGCGCACGTGGTCGGAGCGACCCGCGAAGGCCTCCGACGTCAGCGCAAAAAGTCCCGATCCGCGGCCGCTCATGGGGGTGATATAAGTGAACAGCCCTATGAGTTGCAAACGTCTGCGGCGGATTTTGGAGCGCTTCGAGACGCAGGTCCGGTCCTCCGCCCTGGCGGCTTGACAATCAGGCCCGAAGGCGGACCTTCGCGAACGCCGCTCCCGCCCGCCTACGGGCCCAGAAAGGACGACGCCATGAGGCTCTCGCTCACCGCGCCCGCCATCCGCATGTTCGCGGCGCTGACGCTCACCGGCCTTGCGCTGTCGGTCGCCGGCTGCGGCGTCAACAACGTGCCGACCCTCGAGGAACAGGCGAAGGCGCGCTGGAGCGATGTCCAGAACCAGTACCAGCGCCGCGCCGATCTGATCCCCAACCTGGTGGAGACCGTGAAGGGCTTCGCCCGGCAGGAGGAGAAGGTGCTGACCGAGGTGGTCGAGGCGCGCGCCAAGGCGACGCAGGTCACCATCGACGCCAGCAAGCTTTCCGACCCCGAGGCCGTGAAGCGCTTCCAGGACGCTCAGGCGCAGCTCTCGGGCGCGCTGGGGAGGCTTCTGGCGGTCTCGGAGAACTATCCGGACCTGAAGTCCAACCAGAACTTCCTGGCGCTGCAGTCGCAGCTCGAGGGCACCGAGAACCGCATCGCGGTCGCGCGCCGCGACTACATCCAGGCGGTCCAGGCCTACAACACCGAGCTTCGCACGATCCCCGGGCGCTGGATCGCGGCCTGGCTCTATCCCGAGGCGAAGCCCATGGCGACCTTCGAGACCGCGCAGGAGAACCACGCGCCGCCGAAAGTCTCGTTCTAGCTGACGAAGCCGTTGCTTCGCCCGGCTGCGGGCGCGGGATGCCGGCCAGCGCCCCATCGCACCGCAGCCGTGGCGACGACGCATTGTGACTTGCCGGCCGTCTTGGCCCGGTAGAGCGCGTCGTCGGCGGTGTCGAGCAGTTCCGAGACGTCCTCGCCATGGTCAGGCGCGAGCGCCACGCCGACGCTGACGCCGACGCGGACCAGAAGGCCGCTCTGGATCTCGTAGGGAGCGCCGAGCTCGCGGATGAGCCGCTCCCCGAAGGCCGGCGCCTGCCTGCGGTCGACGCCGAGAGCGATGATGACGAACTCGTCGCCGCCGATGCGCGCGGCGACGTCACCGGCCCTGAGCAGGCCGCGGAGGCGATCGGCCGCAGCCTTCAGCAGCTCGTCTCCGGCCGCATGGCCATGCCCGTCATTCACGCTCTTGAAGCCGTCGAGATCGAGGTAGAGCAGGGCGGCGCGACGTTCGCCGCGCGCCTCCATCTCGCGCAGCAGGCCGGCTCGATTGGAGAGCCCGGTCAGCGGATCGTGTCGGGCGAGCCGGTCGTTCTCGCGCTCCGCCTGCATGGTGGCGACCATCAGCGCGTTGAGCTTGTAGGCGGCGAGCCGCATGCTGACGAGGTAGAACGGGATCTGGATCACCGTCAGCAGCATGATCGGCTCGCCGGAGAATGGCGCCGCCAGCACGGTGGGGCCGAGGCTGAGGGCGATCATCAGCGCCGCGAGCCGGGGCGCCCCGAAATTACGGAACGCGATGCCGCCGATCATGGCGCCGGCGGACATGCAGGCGATGGTGGCCACGACCCAGTCGCCGCTGAGCAGGGACATGAAGGCGCCGTAGCCGACGCTCGCCGCCCACAAGATCCCGAGGCAGAGGTAGAGATCGGTCGGGGTGTCGCGGCCTTCCTTGGCGAGCCTGAACGCGCTCAGCAGCACGACCAGCCGCGCTCCGCAGATCAGCAGCTCGGACACGAACCAGATGATGAAGGGGGCGGTCTGGAGCCGAAGCGCCAGAAGGCCCGACACCAGCAGGCTGTTGAGGACGCCGCCCGCGAAAATGGGCAGCGTCCCGAACAGGCTCGCGACAAGCGCGCGCCTGATGTCCTCCGGCACGTCCGGGCCGGCGTCGGTCAGCCAGCGCGTGAAGCGCCACCGGGGCAAGCTGTACGAGGTGGCCTCCATCCGCATGGCGCGACAGGGCGCCCGGGACCGTTAATTCCAGCTTACCACCTGCGCCGGCTCAGTAGTCGATCACGCCGTCCAGCGCGTAGTGCTTTACGGTCTTGCGATTGGCGATCAGCTCATCGATCGTCGGCTCGCCCGTCATGGCGCGCTTGATTGCGAGCTTCGTCGCCTCGTAGTTCGTGCGGTAGAGGTCCTTCTTGTCGACGTTCGGGTCCTCGGCGCAGCGGGGGTCGAGCCACACCGTCATGATGATGCAGATCTTGTCGCAGAGATCCTTGGCGATGACGCCTTCGATCACGCTGTCGAGAACGGCGTCGCCGAGCGCCGCCTGAACCACGCCGCCGAGCAGATCGACATATTCGGCGCTCTGGATCGTGACCTTGCTGGTCATGATGGTCGCCGGCTTCACGGTCTGGTTGAGGTCTCGCACGACGAACATGCGCGTATGGCCGACCGACTGGCCGAGCATCGAGGCGAAGGCGGTCCCGACCGGGCCGTCGACCGCTCCGATCACGATCTCGGGCATGGCGTCGGTCGCTTGGCCTTCCACGGCCAGCACGGTCGCTTCGCCCGTGCGGAAAATCAGGTCGGTCATCGGGATTTCCTCTCCAGAATTCGTCAGTTCGCCGGCACGTCGGCCCAGAGGCCGCGGTCGTCTCTACAGCGGAGACAGCCTGTCGCCACGCCGAAATGCATGCCCGTGATGGCGAGCTCGCCCTGCTCGACCCGCTCGCGGATCCAGGGGAAGCTCATCAGGTTCTCCATCGTGACGCCAACGCAGGCCTGCTCGCCGGCGCGGCTGCGCTCCTCGCCCTCGAGCGCGGGATCGACCTCGGACCTGGCCCGGTCGGCGATCCCCATCCAGCTCACCACGAAGTCCGACACCTCCGGCGGGGCGCCGTCGAACAGCGCCTTCACGCCGCCGCAGCCGGCGTGCGCGAGCACGACGATCCTGCGCACCCCGAGAACCCGGACGGCGAACTCGATCGCGGCGCTGGCGCCGTGATGGGCCTGGTCGGGCGCGTAGGGAGGCACCAGGGCGGCGACGTTGCGAAGCACGAACAGCTCGCCCGGAGCGGCGCCGAGAATCTGCTGCGGGTCGACCCGGCTGTCGGAGCAGCCGATCACCATCACCTTCGGCGCCTGGCCATGCGCAAGGCTCTCGTACCGGCGCTGGAGATCCGGCCAGGCCTCGTGCCGAAAGCGGCGATAGCCCTCAAAAAGCGCGTCCAGTGATCCGGCCTGCTTGTCCGCGTCGCTCATATGCCCTCCACGCCCCGTTCGCCGCCGCACGGATCATGGCGGCCACGACCCGTCAACGGCGCAGACCGTCGCGGGTTTCTCAATCCTCCGCTCGGAGGAGGGGGCGCGCACTGGCGGCGGGCCGCGGCTCCGCTATCTCGTGCGGGGCAGCTCCCTGCGCTTCGCCCCCGCTCGAGCGAGAAGACGCATGATCAGTCCGTCCGGCGGAGCGGCTCCGCTCCCGCCCGATGACGCCGCCGCCTGGGGCGCGGTCAGAGCCGTACGGCAGGGCGCGGTCGTCCCTGCCTCTCTCGAAAACCACCCGCTGTGCCGGATGATGCTGCCGGTCGCGAGGCCCGAGGCTCTCGTGCTCGCGCAGCTCGGCCAGTCGCTGGACGGACGGATCGCGACGCTCGGCGGCGGCTCCGCGCTCATCAACGGGCCTTGCGGGCTCGACCACCTGCACCGGCTTCGCGCCCTGGCGGACGCCGTGCTGGTGGGCGTCGGCACGGTCTGCGCGGACGATTGCCAGCTGACGGTGCCGACGCCCACCTGCACCGGCTTCGCGCCCTGGCGGACGCCGTGCTGGTGGGCGTCGGCACCGTCAGCTGGCAAT
>NZ_JBJKEX010000096.1:0-9757 GCF_045505405.1 Hansschlegelia beijingensis
CGGTCGGGCTCCTCGCCTTCGTTGGGCTGACCGACCACGCGAACGAGGCCGCGCGCTACCTGCCCTTCGGCCTGCAGCGCCGGCTGGAGATCGCCCGCGCGCTCGCCGCCCCGCCGCGCCTGCTGCTGCTGGACGAGCCCGCGGCCGGCCTGACCAGCCAGGAGATCGAGGAGCTCGCCGAGATGATCCGCAAGATCGCGGCCTCCGGCGTCTCGGTGCTGCTGATCGAGCACCATGTCGACCTGATCATGGCGGTCGCCGACACCGTCACCGTGCTCGACTACGGCCAGGTGATCGCCAGCGACCGTCCGGGCGTCGTGCAGAACGATCCGCGGGTGATCGAGGCCTATTTCGGCTCGCCCGTCGCCCATGGCGAGCTTTCGGAGGCCTCGGCATGAGCGCGAACGAGACCCTGCTCGAGATCCGGAATCTCGAGATCCGCTACGGCGCGGCCGTCGCCGTCCGCGACGTGTCGATGACCGTGAAGCGCGGCCAGCTGGTCGCGGTGATCGGCGCCAACGGGGCGGGGAAATCCTCTCTGGTGCGCGGCGCGACCGGCCTCGTGCGCCCGAGCAAGGGCGAGGTGATCTTCCGCGGCGAGGACACCACCCGGCTCTCGGCCGACGCCAAGGTGCGGCGCGGCCTGGCGATGGCGCCGGAGGGACGGCTGCTGTTTCCGGACCAGACCGTCGAGGACAATCTGATCCTCGGCGCCTATGTCCATGGCGGGCTGAAGGGCGCCCGCGCCCGGGAGACGCGCGAGCGGGTGCTGGAGATGTTCCCGCGCCTGCGCGAGCGGCTCGGCCAGCTCGCGGGCAGCATGTCGGGCGGCGAGCAGCAGATGCTGGCGATCGCCCGCGGCCTGATGGCGGAGCCGGAGCTGTTCGTCATCGACGAGCTCTCGCTCGGCCTCGCGCCCAAGATCGTCGACCAGCTGATCGGCGTGCTGCGCGATCTGAACCGGCAGGGCCTGACGATCCTGCTCGTCGAGCAGCTCGCGGCCCACGCTCTGAGCATCGCCGACCACGCCTACGTCATCTCCAACGGGATCGTCGCCAAGGAGGGGCCGTCCGCGGCGCTCGCCCGCGATCCCGAGGTGATGGCGGCCTTCCTCGGCAAGGCCGCCTGACCCGCCGAAACGCCACCTCACCTCAAGGAGCATCCATGTCCCGCGTCGTCGACCTCAGCCTCTCCGTCGAAGACAACATGCCGGCCCACAAGCTGTTTCAGCGGCCGGTCATCACCACCCACCTCAGCCATGAGAGCTCGGCCGCCTTCAATCTGGGCGTGCCCGGCGACGCGATGACCTTCCAGACCAACTTCATCGCGATGCTCGACCACGTCGGCACCCATGTCGACGCCTTCAAGCACGTGAACCCGAACGGCGCGCCGATCGACGAGATGCCGCTCGAGATGTTCATGGGCAAGGCGCTGTGCTTCGATCTGCGCCACATCCCGGACCTCGGCGACATCACCGTCGCCGACATGGAGGCGGCCGAGGAGAAGTGCGGCGTCAAGGTCGACGGCCACATCGTCCTGCTCTGCACCGGCTTCCACGCCCGCAACTATCCGGGCCTCGACTCCGTGTGGAAGAACCCGCTGCTCACCGTCGAAGCCACCCAGTGGCTCTATGACCGCGGCTCCAAGATGCACGGCGTCGAAGGTCCCTCGACCGACAAGCCGACCGACAACATCTTCGCGCAGCATCGCCTCTGCCGCGACCTCGGCGTCAGCCACTGGGAGTGGCTGGTGAACCTCGAGGAGCTGATCGGCGCCGGCGAATTCCAGTTCTTCGGCGTGCCGATCAAGTTCAAGGGCGGCTCGGGCTCCCCGGTCCGCGCCTTCGCGATCGTGAACTGATCCCGACGAGATAGCCCACCATCGTCATGCCCGGCGGCAGCCGGGCATGACGGTCGAGGCGGGCCGCCTCCTTAAGACCGCACCCGCCCGGAGAGCCGCCATGTCCGCCGACTTCGACTTCATGAGCGCGACCGCGCTCGCGCGGATGGTGGCGACCAAGGCTGTCTCTCCGGTCGAGCTCACGCGCCGCGCGCTCGACCGCGCGGCCGCGACTCAGGGCTCGCTCAACGCCTTCTTCCTGCTGATGGAGAACGAGGCGATGGACGCCGCGCGCGAGGCCGAGGCCGCGGCGCTGCGCGGCGACGCGCTCGGTCCGCTCCACGGCGTGCCGTTCTCCGCGAAGGACCTGATGGCCGTGAAGGGCCAGCGCTATGCGTCCGGCTCGCGCGCCACGGCGGACAATGTCGCGGACGTCGACGCGCCCGCGGTCGAACGCGCCAAGGCCGCAGGCGGGATCCTGATCGGCAAGACCACGACCTCGGAGTTCGGCTGCAAGCCGGTCGGCGACAGTCCGCTCACCGGCGTGACGCGCCACCCCTGGGACCTGAGCAAGACGCCCGGCGGCTCGAGCGCCGGCGCGGCAGCCTCGGTCGCGGCGGGGATCACGCCGCTCGCGCTCGGCACCGACGGCGGCGGCTCGATCCGCATTCCCTGCAGCCTGACGGGCCTCGCCGGAATCAAGGGCCAGTTCGGGCGCGTCGCCGTATGGCCGACCTCGGCGACGCCGACGCTCGCCCATGTCGGCCCGATCGCGCGTTCGATCGAGGACGCGGCGCTGATGTTCTCCGCGATCGCCGGCTACGACCCGCGCGATCCCTTCTCGGTGGCGGGGCCGGTCCCGGACGTGCAGGGCGCGGTGGCGCGCGGCGTCGAAGGTCTGCGCGTGGCGTGGAGCCCGACGCTCGGCTACGCCCGGCCCGATCCGGAGGTGGTGGCCATCGCGGAGGCGGCGGCCAGGCGGCTCGCCGACGCCGGGGCGATCGTCGAGGAGGTCGACGGCGTGTTCGAGGGCGATCCGGGCGATCTCTGGATGGCCGAGTTCTACGCCGGCGTCGGCACGCGCCTGCGCAGCGTGGTGGAGACCAAGCGCGACCTGCTCGATCCGGCGGTCGCGGTGGTGCTCGAGGCGGCGCTGGCGCAGGAGATGCGCGGCTACTACGCCACCGTGTTCGAGCGCTATGCGCTGCGCGACAAGGTGCGTCGCTTCTTCGAGGGCTACGACCTGCTGCTGTCGCCGACGCTTCCCAAGGCGAGCGTGCCGGCCGGCGTGGACGTGCCGGAAGGCCTGGAGGACCGCACGCTGGTGAGCTGGGTGTTCTACACCTACCCGTTCAACCTCACCGGAAACCCGGCGGCGTCGGTGCGGGCGGGTCTCGCCGCGGACGGCATGCCGGTCGGTCTCCAGATCGTCGGGCGTGCGCTCGGCGAGGACGACGTGGTCGCCGCGGCCGCCGCGATCGAACGCGCGCGGCCCGACGAGGCCGACCTGTTCGCGAAGCGGCTCGCTCCCGAACTTCGGTCCTGAACCGAACCGGGCGTCAGCGTCGAGGCCGCTGACGTTCCGACAGCGCTCCGGCGGCTGCCGAGGCAGGCCGCGATGCGCCTGCTGGTCTGTAATCGGGACGCTGATCCGCGATCAGCGCCCTGCGCAGGCGCGTCGACATGCGCCGATCGCGCCATCCTGCTTTAGGGGAGGGTGCGTCGTGGGGGGGGGCGCATGACGCGCTTCTGCGGCGAAGGCCGTCCCGCAGGCGCTGGCGATTTCAGGGGATGCTGGAGCGGGCGAAGGGAATCGAACCCTCGTATGCAGCTTGGGAAGCTGCCGTTCTACCATTGAACTACGCCCGCGGCGGCGAGACCATAAGATGGCCGGCGGCCGCGGACAAGAGACTGCCGAAGCGTCCCTGCCCCCGAAACGCGGGGTTTTGATCGGCGGCGCGTCGACGCGGGGGCGCGGGAGGCGTAGGAAGCGCCGGCGGAACGCCGCAGTCGAGGAGCCGCATGGGCGGACGTCGGGTTCAGCCGGAGAGCGCCGCGACGGGATCGCGGCTCGCCATGGCCTCCTGGGTCGCGGCGGGCCTCGGCGCGGCGATGCTCGCCCTCGGCGGCGCCGCGCTTTGGGCGTCGGAAGGCGCCTCGGTGTTCATGCAGGCCGCGTTCTCCGCGCTGGCCGCGTGCTTCTGACGGAGTTCGGTCATGTCCCCTCGAAACGCGTTCTTCGCCGGCGCGGTCGTGTTCGCCCTCGGGGCGGTCGGCCTCGGGGCGGCGCTGCTGCACTTTCAGGACGGGGGGCGGACCGCCACGCAGACCTCGACGGTCGGCGGCCCGTTCAGCCTGGTGGATCAGGAGGGCCGGACGGTCACCGAGGCGGACATGAAGGGCAAGCCGCACCTCGTGTTCTTCGGCTTCACGCACTGCCCGGACGTCTGCCCCACCGCGCTCTACGAGATGACCCAGGCGCTCAACGCGATGGGCGCGGACGCCGACAAGACCGAGGCCTTCTTCGTGACCGTCGACCCGGAGCGGGACACGCCGCAGGCGCTCAAGGACTACCTCAAGAGCTTCTCGCCGCGCATCCGCGGGCTGACGGGCACGCAGGAGCAGGTCGACGCCATGGTCAAGGCCTACAAGGCCTACGCCAAGAAGCAGCCGCTCGAAGGCGGCGACTACACGATGGACCACACCGCGGTGATCTATCTGATGGACCGCAACGGGAACTTCGTGGCGCCGGTCAATCCGAAGCGGCCGCCCGAAGAGCTCGCGGCGGAGATCCGCCGCTACACCTGATCGGGCTGCGCGCGGCGGCGGGAGACGCCGTGGGTCGTCTTCTCCCAGTGCGTCGTTCGCGCGGTCGCGATCTGGTAGAGCGCGCGCCACGCCGCGACGCCCACCAGGAGCCAGTAGAACGGCATGGTCAACAGGTCGCGCGCCAGTCCGGAGGGACCGCGCCGGTCGATCCCCATCCAGCCGCAGGCGAGCCCCGCCGAATAGCCCACGATCAGGTTGGTGACGTGCAGTCCCGCGAAGGCCGCGCCTGCGAGGCTCTCGGCCGGGGCCAGCAGCGAGCCGTCCAGCCCGCGCCACAGGATGAGCGCGAGCACCACCGGATAGGCGAGGGCGGTCGCCGCGACGCCGCCGATCAGCAGCTGGGCGGCCGCGAAGCTTAGCGGATCGAGCCGCCGGGCGAGGCCTGGCAGATCGCGGCCATGGACCACCGCGGTCACCATGAAGCCCTTGATCCAGCGCGTCCGCTGCCTGAGCCACGGCCACAGCCGCACCGGCGCTTCCTCCCAGGTGGTCGAGTCGATGGTGCGCGTCGCCCAGCCGAGCCGCGCCAGCCTCAGCCCGAGATCGGCGTCCTCGGTGACGTTGCCCGGGTCCCAGCCGCCGACCGACCTCAGAGCCGCCGTCCGGAAGTGGTTGGACGTGCCGCCGAGCGCGATCGGCAGCCCGAGCGTGCCCAGCGCGGGCAGCACGACGTCGAACAGCGCGGCGTACTCGATGGCGAAATGGCGGGCGAGCCAGCCGTCGGCGACATTGTCGATCGCGAGGCGCGCCTGGACGCAGGCGAGCTCGGGAGGGCCGCAGCGGAAGGCGTCGAGCGCGACGCGGAGCTGGTCGGGGTCCGGTCGGTCCTCGGCGTCGAACACGGTCAGGAACTGGCCGCGCGCGCCGAGCAGCCCCGCATTGAGCGCCCGCGGCTTGGTCTTCGGCCCGCCGGGCGGCAGGACGAGCACCTCTGTCCCCGGCCGCGGCGGGCGCGCCTCGAGCGCGCCGAGCGTCTCGCGGTCGCCCTCCTCGATCAGCAGCTTGATGTCGAGCTTGGCCGCCGGGTAGTCGCGGCCTTAGGTAGCAAGCGCACCAAGATTCTGAGCGGCTTCGCCGCTCTGGTCCACTAAAATCCGGCTCATGTCAGAGCCGAACGTCGTCCTCACCCTACGCCGCAAGCGCGACGAGATCGAAGGCGCCATCCTCGCCTATGAGAAGCGCCTAGAGGCCGCAAGGCGCGATCTGGCGCACGTCGCCGCCACCCTCCAGCTATTCGAGGCTGCGGCCGATCCTGAGGCCGTGAAGCCCTATCAGGACGTGCACCGGCTATTCCGGCGCGGGGAGATCGTGACCCTGTGCAAGGCGGCGTTGGCGGAACGCGGCCCGCTCGACACGCGCGAGCTGTCTCACGCGGTTATGGCCGCAAAGGGCTTTGCGCCCGACAACGAGCTGCGGAAGGCGGTCGCGTTCAAGATCGTGCAGGCGTTGACGATGCAGGCGAAGCGCGGCGGGGTCGGGAGGGGTGAGAAGCGGAAGGGCTTGAGGGTGTGGCGGGCACACCAAAACTGTTGCAACTAACGCGATAATTACGAAAGATGCAGGTCTCTGTAGGGATGCCGCCCGATAGAGCCCTAAGCAATGCCGCCTCTGACAAGTGGAAGCTTAGTCAGATCGGGGCTTGCTGTCAAAATGGCTCAGTTCGCAAGGCATTCAGACATCTTAAGCGAATGGGATCGCTTCATGGCCAATATCGGCAATGCGTTAAAGATCAAATATGGACTGGGGCACGACCCTTCGTCCGACAAGGCGCAAGAGTGGGCTGATTTAGTTCGTCGGTACGTCCGTGACGGTATGCCCCGTGAAGCGGCCGGCGAAGCTGCTGCCAAAGTCTTATTCAGAGATTATCAGACGCATGTCTACGCATCTGAAGCGGATACTCTGGAGATGCTTCTTCAGCAGGTTGCCGACAAGTGACGGTAACCGACTTGGCGATGTCCGCTATTTCCAATCCATTTCTAACCTATGCGCTAGGCGGCGTGAGTGGTTTCGCGGCCACTCGTTTTACAATGACTAAGGCGGAAAAAAGCGCTGTAAGCCAGAAGAAATATGAGAATAGCGTTAAGCACAAGAAAGATAAAGAAGACTATGCTAATAAGTTTGCCGCCGCTATGGCGGCCTACGTCAATAAGCCGAAAGATGAACTGAAACTAGACGATCTAATAACAGTGGCAAATTCTGGCAATATGTACTTTAACGAACTGAGGATAATTTCAGATGCCATACTTGGTGGGCATATAGACGCCAGCTCTCGGGATCGAACGTTCGTCCCAGACATCCATGAGGCTTTAATGAAGACTATCCCGCAATATTATAAAACTATAAACGCGGCTGCTGAAAAACTCGGGGTAAGATACGGCGGTGAATATAAAGAGGAAAATTACGAAAGCCTTATAGCCGTAGCCGAAAAATATGGGACTACGCGGACCGCTGCCAGTAGCCCTTCCACGACCGGCTAACGCCATGAGCGAGGCCAAGGCCAAGCGCGCGATGCGCCAGAGCGCCGTTGTCCATGCGGCGGTGGTCTTCCTTCCAAGCCGCCTCATGGGCGTACTGGCTGAGGTGCTTCGGGCTGACGCCGTGGTGCTGGCCCGTCACCATGCGGCGCAGGCGTGAGAAGTAGCTTTCGGCCTGATTGGTGCAGCCCACGCCGTCGCTGTACGCCTCAGAGTGATTGATGCGCTTGGTGAGCCAGCCCGCGTGCAGGGCATCCCAGTGCGAAGCCTCGTCGGCATGGATGACCGCCAGACGGTCCACGACGCGCTTGGCGATCTCCACGCCCTCACCCTCAGACATGGTGACGAAAGGCAGCGTGCGGCCACCGCGCTCGCGGAGAACGACCACGACGCGGCGCTTGCCGGTCTGGTGCTTGGCGAGGCGACGATCGATCCGATCCTCGACCTTGTTCGCCGGGCGGATGTGGCCGCCGAAATAGGCGCCGTCCATCTCCACCACGTCGTCCAGCGTCTCGCCTTCGACCTCCGCCGCCATCGCCTCCCGCAGCTTGTGGCAGAGGACGAAGGCCGTCTTCTGCTGGCAGTCGAGGTCGCGCGCCATCTGGAGCGAGCTGATGCCCTTCACCGCGTTGGTGAAGATGCAGATCGCGGCGAGCAGATCCACGAAGGCCATCTTGCGGCTGGCGAAGATGGTGCCGCTCGTGACGGAGAACTGGTGCAGGCAGCCCGCGCACTTGAACTTGCGGCGCGTGGTGATGGCGTAGCTGTCCAGGCAGCCGCAGCGCGGGCAGACCGGCTTGCCCTCGGTGACGTGCCAGCGGATGGCGCAGAAGGTCGCGTAAGCCTTGTCCTCACCGCCCGCGTAGATGGAGCGGAGGGAGAGGGTGCGGGCCTTTGCGGAGAGGAGGAAGTGTTGCGCCATTGCCGTCGTTTCCGATGCTTATGCATCGTATATGATGACATATGGGCATCGTTGTCAATGGCGTTTGCATCTCATATGATGGCATCTGTAGCGCAGGGGATGGCATCATGGCTGACAATGCAGAGTGGGAAGCCCGCGCCAAGGGCTTGCTGAAGGCTGAGCTGAAGCGCCGGGGCGTGAGCTACGCCCAGCTTGTCGAAAAGCTGGCGGCTATCGGAGTCAGCGAGACAGAGCCGAACATCCGCAATAAGCTCGCGCGGGGGAAATTCACCGCGGTGTTCATGCTGCAATGTCTCGCGGCAGTCGGCGCGCGATCTATCATGATAGATGATGCCGCCGTATAACATTCAGAAAGCGATATTTTATTGGACTAGAGTGCTGTTGGCGCTAGGTGCCGCAGCGTATTTCTTATTCATCGCCCTGACGATGCTCTCAGCCGCCTATCATGAATATAATGTAGGGATTGAAGAGTATGCTAAATATGAGCGCGAGAGAGAGGGATATAAAAGAAAGTCCGCAGATGAAGTTATAAGCAAATGCCCGGTCGCTGACGCCGGAGGGCTTATCGAACCTGAATGCCTCAAGAAAGCACTTAATTCCTTTATAGAAAAGGACACCTCCGATAAGGATCTGCAGGCCCAGCAGGATATGGCGAAGTGGGCTTTCTTCACGCTCATCGTTGGCATCGGGGGCGTTATAATCAGCATTGGAGGCGTCATCGGCCTCTTTATGTCTCTGCACCAGACCAAGCGTTCGATTAATATCTCGGAGACTGTAGGTCAGGCGCAAGTTCGGCCATATCTCAGCGTCGAATTTGACAAGCTCGAATCCGTCCCAACGAAAGGCATTCTCTTCCGCATCCTCAACACCGGCCAATCTCCAGCCCGCCGGGTTAGGTATATCGCGGCTCAATTCGCTCTTGAGCACCCGCTGGTCGAGACGCAGGGGGACCTCATCACCTTCCGCCCCGAAGAGCGCTATCCACTTCGCTCCATCGCATCTGGGCAGCACATCATCGGGGAGGCCTTCAAGGAAGAGCCGATGACGGCCGCCACATGGGAGACCGTCAAGTCCAATGGGAGCACTAGGCTCTATCTGGTCGTCCGCGTTCTTTACGAAGATTTTTTCGACCGGCTGCACGAAACGAAATTTTGCGCCTTCAGCGAAGTGACCATGGTCAACGTCGGTACTAGGCCAATGGCCAGCGTCGAATGGATTCTGGCCGACGTCTTGAACGACGCCACTTAGCCCAATCGCCCCCGCCACCAGCACGCCGATCACGGCTCAGCCCTCCCGCTCGGGAGAGGGGCGTCCGCACCTTGGTGCGTTTGATACGTAAGGCCGGGTAGTCGAGAGCTTCGAGCGCGTCCAGCAGGCCGGGCACGACCGCCGCTTCCTTCGCGAGCGCGACCAGCACCGTATAGAGCGGCAGATCCCGGTCGTCGGTCCGCCGCTGCGGCTTGCGGTCGCTCGGCGGGGTGCAGGCGAGCCACAGCCGGAAGCCGTTGAGGGTCGCGAACAGCAGCCCCGAGCCGGCGATCACCGCGAGCCCCACGGCTTCGAACCAGAAGGCGCAGAGCGCAGACGCCAGCAGCGTCGCTGACGCGGCGTGACGCAGGACGGGCGCGACTTTCGGCAGCCCGGCGACGGTGAGCTCCGGGACGGTCAGCGCAGGGCCCTGGCAGGCGCGCTC
>NZ_JBJKEX010000097.1:0-9641 GCF_045505405.1 Hansschlegelia beijingensis
AGCTCTCCGCGCCCGAGCCCGGCAGCGTCGCGACCGGCTCGCTGGTCGTGGAGCAGCCGGTCCGCTCCGGCCAGACCATCTCGTTCAACGGCGACGTCACGATCTGCGGCTCGGTCGCCTCCGGCGCCGAGGTGATCGCGTCGGGCTCGATCCACGTCTATGGCGCGCTGCGCGGCCGGGCGATCGCGGGCTCGGCCGGCAATTCCAAGGCGCGCATCTTCTGCCGCAAGCTCGACGCCGAGCTGCTCGCCATCGACGGCGTCTACATGACCACCGAACGGCTTGATCCGAAGCTCAAGGGCAAGGCCATAAAGGCTTGGCTCGACGGGGAAAACCTGCGCGTCGACGCGCTCGACTGACGTGACGCTCGAAACAACCTTTACGGGGAGAATTCCAAATGGCTGAGGTTCTGGTCGTCACGTCGGGCAAGGGAGGCGTCGGCAAGACCACGTCGACCGCGGCGCTCGGCGCGGCTCTGGCGCAGACCGGGCAGAGCGTCGTGGTCATCGACTTCGACGTCGGTCTGCGCAATCTCGACCTCGTCATGGGGGCCGAGCGGCGGGTGGTGTACGACCTGATCAACGTGGTCCAGGGCGACGCCAACCTCAACCAGGCGCTGATCAAGGACAAGCGGGTCGATTCGCTCTCGCTGCTGCCCGCCAGCCAGACCCGCGACAAGGACGCCCTGACCGCCGAAGGCGTCGAGCGCGTCATCAACGAGCTCAAGGGCCGCTTCGACTGGATCATCTGCGACAGCCCCGCCGGCATCGAGCGCGGCGCCTATTTCGCGATGCGCCATGCGGATCTGGCGGTGATCGTCACCAACCCGGAAGTCTCCAGCGTCCGCGACAGCGACCGCATCATCGGCCTGCTGGACAGCAAGACCGAGAAGGCCGAGCGCGGCGAGACCATCGAGAAGCTGCTGCTGCTGACCCGCTACGACCCGGTGCGGGCCGAGCGCGGCGACATGCTCAAGGTCGACGACGTCCTCGAGATCCTGTCGATCCCGCTGCTCGGCATCATCCCCGAAAGCCCGGAAGTGCTGAAGGCGTCCAACCTCGGCTCGCCCGTCACCCTCGCCAACCCGATCTCGGCTCCGTCCCGCGCCTATCTGGACGCCGCCCGCAGGCTCCGGGGCGAGACGATCGAGATGACGGTCCCGACCGAGAAGAGGGGCCTCTTCGGCTCCCTGTTCGGAAGGAGGGCGGCATGAGCGTTCTCAAGTTCTTCTCCCGGCGCAGCTCCGCGCCGGCCGCCCGCGAGCGATTGCAGCTGCTGCTCGCCCATGAGCGCGCCGTGTTCGGCCGCACCGACCTGGTCGCGACGCTCAAGGACGAGATCCTCGCGGTGATCGCCAAGCACATCGCGATCGACCCCGAGAAGGTGCGGATCACCACCGACACCAAGGACACGCTGGCGACCCTCGAGGTCGACATCGAGATCCGCACGCCCAATGGCGGGCTGAAGCTCGCCGGCTGAGGCGCGGGCCGCAACGGTCGCTTCCCCGGCTTCGGGGAGGCGTTATGATCGCGGCGGGGAGAAACGCCTTGCCGACGATCTTCGATCTGCAGAGCCGTCCGTTCGACGCGCTCAGGGGCCTGCTGGGCCGCGCGCCGCGCGAGGCCGTGCGCGGCGACGGGCCGGACTTCTTCTGCGTCGGGCTGCAGAAGGCCGGCACGCAGTGGCTCTACGACCAGCTCCAGCTCCATCCGGACTTCTGGATGCCGCCCTTCAAGGAGCTGCACTACTTCGACCGGACGTTCCCGACCGGCCGGATCGCGCACGCGACCAAGCGCTTCCTCACCGATCCGCAGCGCTATGCGCGAACGCGCCGCCGGCGCGGCCTGAAGCCGCTCGACGCCCGTGACAAGGCTTTCTTCCGCAAGGTCGCGGCGCTCGCGGACAAGCCGAAGGACCTCGACGCCTATGCGGATCTGTTCGCCGACAAGGCGGACCAGATCTCTGGCGACATCACGCCCGGCTATTCCTCTCTGGCGGACCCGGTCATCCGGCAGCTCGCGCGGCGGTTCCCGTCCGCGAAGGTCGTGCTGCTGCTGCGCGATCCCGTCGAGCGGGCCTGGTCGGCCTGGCGGATGGCGCTCGCGGGAAACGAGGACGCGGCGCAACGCGAGCAGGACCTCGCGGCTGTCACGGCCTTCCTCGACCGGCCGGGGGTGATCCACCGGTCCTATCCGACGCGGATCGCCGCCAAATGGAGCAAGCGCTTCGACGGCCGCTTCCGCTTCTTCTTCCTCGACGACATCGCCGCCGAGCCCGAGGCCACGCGCGCCGAGATCATGGGTTTTCTGGGCGCGGCCGCCGCGAAGCCGTCGGGCGTCCGCCCGGACTTCAACCGCAAGGCCAAGCCGAAGCCGCCCTACCGCTCGGAGCCGATCCAGGCGCTGATGCGCGAGCGTTTCGCCGAGGAGCGCGAACGGTGCGCCCGCATGTTCGGAGGGGCGGCGACCGAGTGGCCGAACGCTTCCTACTGACGGTCGCCCAGCCCTCCGCGTCGCTTCGACACGCTTTAAGCGATCTGCTACCGATCCTGCCGAAAATGGCGAATCAGGCCTTGCGGGCCGGCGGCGAAAGGGTCGGGGGGAACATGAGCGACCTGGAGCTTGAAGCAGCGCTGGCCGGCATCCTGGCGCGCCTGTCGGACGGCGACGACCCGGCGCTCGCGGACCGCGCCATCGACCTCCTGCTGAACCGCTTCGGGGACGATCAGGCGGCCCGCATGGCGGCGATCAAGCGGCTGACGCGCGACCTGCTGGAGGCCGCGCCGGCGGACGACGAGATATCCGAGATCGAGCCCGCGCGCGTACGCAGCAAGGCCTGATCGCGCCGGCTCAGGCGGGCGTAAGACTCTCCGCCATCGCGTCGCTCACGAAATCGAACGCCGCCAGCGCCCCGGCCAGCACGGCGTCTTCCTCTTCAGCCGGCACCGGAGCGGCGTCGAGCCCGCTCCGGAAGCTGCGCCAGAACGCGCCCAGACCTTCGGGCGGCGGCGCGAGGTGGCGAGCGCCGAAGGCTGAATTCAGGCCAAGACGGTCGGCCGAACTGGCGAGCACGGCCCCGCCGAGCCGCGAACCCTCCGCCACATAGAGCCAGCCCAGTCCCTCCGCGGAGGTCGCCTGGAGGCGCGGAACGGCCCGCAGCGGAGGCGCGCCGAGGTCGGCTGCGTCAGCGTTCACGGCACGGAGCCGGGAGGAGCCGGAAAGCTGCGGCAACCAGTCCGCCAACACCGGATCGTGATAGAGGTTCTCGACGTGGTGCAGGAAGATCTGCTGAGCCGAAAGAAACCCGACGAAATGCGCGCGGTCCCGGAATGGCTCCGCCGCCATGATCCGGCGGTCCAGTCGGCCGTGGGAGGCGGCCGTGTCGCGCCGCAGCCGGTCGGCCCGGCCGGCGTTCGGGTGGGAAGGACACGTCAAATCAGGTTTTCCATATCGGCGTACCATGGCATAGCTCGCGGCGGGGAGCTGACCAAGCCGGAGACCCGTCACCTTTGAGCAGTCCCGACCTGACGGCGTGCGACCGGGAACCCATACACGTTCCCGGCGCGATTCAACCGCATGGCCTTCTGCTGGCGCTGGACGGCGATCAGAGGACGATCGCGGGGGCTGGCGATATCGAGGACGTGCTCGGCGTCGGCGACTGGCTTGGAAAATCCGCGACCGAGCTGCTGGGCTCCGAGATAGCCGACGCCCTCACGGCCGCCTCAGGGGCGCGCGCCGGCGCGGCTTGCATCGGCGCGCTGCGCGGGCCGTCAGGCGCGCTGTTCGACGTCAGCGCGCAGCGATCCGGCGGCCTCACCATGGTGGAGCTCGAGCCCGCCGGCCCCGAAGGCGTCCCGCTGGGCGTGGTGCTCGGGGATCTCGAAGCGGCTGCGTCCGATTTCGAGCGGGCCTCCACGGTGGAGCAGCTGTGCCGGTTTGCGGCCGCCGAGTTCCGGCGTCTCACCGGCTTTGACCGGGTGATGATCTATCAGTTCCTCGACGACGATTCCGGCTCGGTCGTCGGCGAGGACCGGCGCGAAGGCCTGCGCTCGTTCCTCAATCATCGCTTCCCGGCTTCCGACATCCCGCGGCAGGCGCGCGCGCTCTATCTCCGCAACCCGATCCGCGTGATCCCGGACGTGGACTACAAGCCGGCGCCGCTTCAGCCCGCGACCCTCGACGGTGGGCCGATCGACCTCAGCGACGTCGCGCTTCGCAGCGTCTCCCCGATCCACCTCCAGTATCTGCGCAACATGGGCGTGCGCGCCTCGGCCTCGGTCTCGATCGTCAAGGACGGGGTGCTGTGGGGGCTGGTCGCCTGTCACAACGAGACTCCGCTGCACATTCCGTTCGCGCGGCGCGCCGCCTGCCGGGCGCTCGCCGGAACCCTCGGACGGCAGATCCGCGCCAAGGACGAGAGCGACGCGTTCCGAGAGCGCGTGCGACTGCGGGGTTTCCAGGACGATCTCGTGGCGCTGCTGTCGCGGGAGGGGAGGGCCGCGCCCGCCCGACGGGGCACTGCACAGACTTCGGCGCGAGTTCGGCCCCTCGTATGACCATCACGCTTCTGGACGTCATCCTGCTCGCCGTCATGCTGATCTCGGCGGCTCTGGCGATGGTGCGCGGCTTCACGCGCGAGGTGCTGTCGATCGCGTCCTGGGTCGCGGCCGCCGCCGCGACGTTCTATTTCTTCGAGCCGGCGCGCGCGCTCGCCCGCGAATACATCCACGTGAAGCCGCCGCAGATCGCCGACGTGATCGGCGCGGGCGTGGTGTTCATCGTCGTGCTGCTTGTGGTGTCCTTCATCACGATGAAGATTTCCGACGCCATCCTCGACAGCCGGGTCGGCCCGGTCGACCGGGTGCTGGGCTTCATCTTCGGCGCCGCGCGCGGCTTGCTGCTGGTGGTCGTCGCCTTCATGTTTTTCACATGGCTGGTTCCCGAGAGCGGACAGCCCGAGTGGTTCAAGACGGCGCAGTCCAAGCCTATATTGCAGGACGCAGGCCAGAAGCTGCTGGCGATGTTGCCGGAAGACCCAGAGAGCGCCATCCTGCAGAAGCTGAAGCATCGGGACGGTTCCGGAGACGCTGCGAACCCCGCCGCGCCCCCTCCGACGGACGCCGCCCCGGCGCCGGACGACAGTCAGGACGTGAGCCCCGCCGACAGGCAGGGCCTGAACAAGCTGCTGGATCAGGACGCGAAGCCGCAACGATAACGGCGGCCCTGCGTTCGGAAATGAGGCGGCCGACGCCGCCTCCGGGAGACGGACATGATGATCGGAACCCCGCCCGCGGCAGAGTTCGACGCGCAAGACGCGTTCGATCTCGATAGCGACCGGCTGCGCGAAGAGTGCGGCGTCTTCGGCGTCTTCGGGCATCCCGAAGCTGCGGCGCTCACGGCGCTCGGCCTTCACGCCCTTCAGCATCGCGGGCAGGAAGCCGCAGGCATCGTCAGCTTCGACGGCGCCAGGTTCCACGCCGAGCGGCGACTGGGGCTGGTCGGCGACCACTTCTCCGACGCGAGGGTCATCGCCCGACTGCCGGGCCGCTCCGCGATCGGCCACAACCGCTACTCGACGACCGGCGAGACGATCCTCCGCAACGTCCAGCCGCTGTTCGCCGAACTCGACGCCGGCGGCCTCGCGGTGGCCCATAACGGCAACCTCACCAACGCCCTCACGCTCCGGAAGGAGCTCGTACGGGCCGGCGCGATCTGCCAGTCGACCTCCGACACCGAGGTCATCCTTCATCTTGTGGCGCAGAGCCGCCGCCCCCGCCTGATCGACCGGTTCGTCAACGCACTGCGCGAGATCGAGGGCGCCTACGCGCTGGTGGCGCTGTTCGACGGCAAGCTCATCGGCGCCCGCGACCCGCTCGGCATCCGCCCGCTGATCCTCGGTGAGCTCGACGGCTGCCACATCCTGACCTCCGAGACCTGCGCGCTCGACATCATCGGCGCCAAATACGTCCGCGACATCGAGAACGGCGAAGTGGTCGTGATCTCGGAGACCGGCGTTCAGTCGCTGAGGCCGTTCCCGCCGCAGAAGATGCGGCCCTGCATCTTCGAGTTCGTCTATTTCGCTCGCCCCGACTCCATCGTTCAGGGCAAGTCGGTCTACGAAGTCCGTAAGCAGATGGGCGTCGAACTCGCGCGCGAGTCGATGCCCGAGGCCGACGTGATCGTGCCGGTCCCCGATTCGGGCGTGCCGGCGGCGATCGGCTTCAGCCAGGAGAGCGGCATCCCGTTCGAGCTCGGCATCATCCGAAACCATTATGTCGGGCGCACATTCATCCAGCCGACCCAGGGCGTCCGGGAGCTCGGCGTGCGGATGAAGCACAACGCCAACCGGTCCCAGGTCGAAGGCAAGCGCATCGTGCTCGTCGACGACAGCCTCGTCCGGGGCACCACGTCGGTGAAGATCGTCAAGATGATGCGGGACGCCGGCGCGACGGAGGTGCATTTCCGCCTCGCCTGCCCGCCGATCACCCATTCCGACTATTACGGCATCGACACGCCCGAGCGTGAAAAGCTGCTCGCCGCCACCCATACGCTCGAGCAGATGCGCGAGTTCATCGGCGCCGACAGCCTCGCCTTCCTGTCCGTCGACGGCCTCTACCGGGCCATGGGCTACGAAGGTCGTGACGAGACCCGCCCGCAGTTCACCGACCACTGCTTCACGGGCGACTATCCGACCCTGCTGACCGATCTGATGGGCGAGGCGCCGCGGCAGCTCTCGCTGATCGCCGAGGCGAGCTGAGGGGTCGCCGCTCCCGGTTCCGACCGGGAGCAGGACGCCCGCTAATCAGAAATGTGCGCCCGCCGCAGGTACTAATCCTCGGGTCGTTGCGCTATTGGGTTCCGGCTCCAAGGCCGGGACGAAAGCTTGCGGTCCCGGCGCCCGCAGGATTCTCCGATGTCGTCTGAAAAACCCCTGTCCGGCCGCGTCGCGGTCGTCACCGGCGCCACGCGCGGCATCGGGTTCGCCACCGCGCTGGCGCTCGGCCGCGCCGGGGCTCATGTCGTGGCCACCGGGCGGACGCAGGGCGGGCTCGAGGAGCTCGACGACGCCATCAAGGCGGAGGGCGGCTCCACGACGCTCGCGCCGTTCGATCTCACCGACTTCGACGCGATCGACCGGCTGGGCGGCGCGCTCTATGAGCGGTTCGGCAAGCTCGACATCCTGGTCGGGAACGCGGGGGTGCTCGGCCCCCTCTCCCCGCTCGGCCATGTCGAGCCGAAGGACTGGGATCGCGCGATCGCGGTCAACCTGACGGCCAACTGGCGGCTGATCCGTTCGCTCGACCCTCTTCTGAGAGCGTCCGACGCCGGGCGCGTGGTGTTCCTGACGTCCGGCGTGGTTCACAAGGACCGCGCCTATTGGGGTCCCTACGCGGTGACCAAGGCCGGCCTCGAGGCGCTTGCGCGCTCCTATGCGGCCGAGACGATCAACCACACGCCGGTGCGCGTGAATCTGGTCAATCCCGGGCCGCTCGCGACCGCGATGCGGGCTCGCGCCATGCCGGGCGAGGATCAGGCGACGCTCAGAAAGCCCGCCGACCTCGCGCCAAAGATCCTTGAGCTTTGCCGCCCGGAATGGACGGAGACCGCCAGGCTCTATGATTTCCCGACCGACACGCTGCAGAGCTTCCGCGGCCCCGAATAAGCCGCGGAGAGCTCACTTCTTGTCGTAGGGGTTCTCTGGCGTGCGGAAGCTGAGCCGGATCGGAACCCCCGGCAGGTCGAACGTCTCCCGCAGGCCGTTCACCAGATAGCGCACATAGGATTCGGGCAGTTCGTTCGTCCGGGTGCCGAAAAGCACGAAGGACGGCGGGCGCGCCTTGGCCTGCGTGCCATAGCGCAGCTTGATCCGCTTGCCCGCGACGGCGGGCGGCGGATGGCGCTCCAGGGTGGCTTCCAGCCAGCGATTGAGCGCGGCCGTCGAGATGCGCTTGTTCCAGACCTCGTGAGTCTTGACGACCGCCGCCATCAGGCGGTCCACGCCTTCGCCGGTCTCGGCGGAAAGCGGCGCGATCAGGGCGCCCTTGACCTGCGGCAGCAGGCGATCCAGCGCCTCCCGGGCCCGCGCCAGGGCGGGTCCGCGATCCTCCACCAGATCCCACTTGTTGAGGCCGAACACCAGCGCCCGGCCCTCGCGCGCGACGAGGTCGGCGATCGAGAGGTCCTGCTTCTCGAAGGGGGTGGCGGCGTCGAGGAGAAGGACCACCACCTCGGCGAACTTGATCGAGCGGATCGCGTCCGCGACCGAAAGCTTCTCGAGCTTGTCGACGATGCGCGCTTTCTTGCGAAGCCCGGCGGTGTCCACGAGGCGCACGCGGCGACCGCGCCATTCCCAGTCGACGGAGACGGAATCGCGGGTGATGCCGGCTTCCGGACCGGTGAGCATCCGGTCGGAGCCCACGAGGCGATTGACGAGCGTCGATTTCCCGGCGTTCGGGCGGCCGACGATCGCGATCCGGAGCGGCGCGCCCTCCTCGCTCTCCTCGCCCTCCTCGTCGTCCTGCTCCGGGAAGAACGGGACGAGCGCATCGTAAAGGTCGCCGAGGCCCTCGCCGTGCTCGGCGGAGATCGGCATCGGATCGCCGAGGCCGAGCGAATAGGACTCGTAAGCCCCTTCCATGCCGGCGCGGCCCTCGGCCTTGTTCGCGACCAGGATGACGGGACGTTCCGATCGCCGGACAAGGTCCGCGAACCGCTCGTCGTCGGCGGTGAGGCCGGCGCGGCCGTCGATCATGAACAGAACGACGTCGGCCTCGGCGATCGCCGCCTCGGTCTGGGCGCGCATGCGGCCCTCGAGCGAGCCCTGGTCGGCGTGCTCGAGCCCGGCGGTGTCGACGATCCGGAAGACGAGGTCGCCCAGCCGCCCTTCGCCCTCGCGGCGATCGCGGGTCACGCCCGGGCGATCGTCCACCAGGGCCAGGCGCTTGCCGACGAGACGGTTGAACAGCGTCGACTTGCCGACATTGGGTCGGCCGACGATCGCCACGGTGATGCGGGGAGCAGCTTCGGTCACAGGCAGGCGCCCTCCCCGGCGCCGGAACCGCGCGGGAGGCCGGGGGCCGGCCGTGCAGCGGTTGTCAGGCGAACTTGATCAGACCGGCGTCCGGCAGGGCCGAAAGCGGCTGCGGAACCGTGTCGGGCGGCGGCGGCGCGACCTGCGGCACCGGACGCCGCTCGCCCGCCAGCGGGGTCTTCTTCTCGGCGAACGGGTTCATGCCCGACAGCGTGTCGCAACCCGCGAGCGTGCCGACGACGGACAGCGCCAAAGCCAAGCGGAGATACTTTGTCATGCGACGGTCGTTCACGGAAAGGCCCCCAGAGATCGCCGGCGAAGCCGGGCATGCAGTTCAGTCGGTGGTTTTCGCCGGATCGGCCGGCTTTCCGGGCTGAGCCTCGGCCGGCGGCAGAACCGCCAGCAGAAGATCCGCCCGCTGTCGGACGGAGGCCGGCGCGTCGGCTTGCGAGACCACCGCCTCGAACTGGCGCCGCGCCTCGGCGTTGTCGCCGGCCTTGTACGCCGCCAGACCCAGCGCCTCGCGCGCCAGCGCGCTCCAGGGGCCACCGGCGGCAAGCCGTTCCGCAAGGCGGCGGACATCGTCGAGCGTGCCGATGTCGGCCGCGATA
>NZ_JBJKEX010000098.1:0-9608 GCF_045505405.1 Hansschlegelia beijingensis
GGAGGGGCTCAACTCCGGCGCCGTCTCGGCGCCGTTCTCGGCGGCGCTCGACGCCGAGGTGATCATCATCATCGGCGCCAATCCGACGGTGAACCACCCTTGGGCGTTCTGATCGACGCGCCGCTCGCGGCGGAGGACACCGCCCGGCTGGCGGCGGGGCTGCGTCGGCTGCGGGAGCAGGGAGCGGTTCTCAGCGTGCGCCCGCCGGCCGGCGCGCCGGAACCACTGCTTATGGCGCTCTCCGGCGTGGCGCATTATCTATGGGCTCAGGGTCGCCCAGACCCCTATATGTCGGTGCTCGGGCAATCGGAGGCTCTGGTCGTGACCACCCAGTCCACGCGAATGGTCAGCGACGCGGTGGTCACCGGCGCCCCCGTGCTGACCTTCTTGCCGCAGGGCGCGCCGCGCGCCGTCCGCCGCTCTGTTGAAGCGCTCGCCGCGCAGGGGCTGACGCGGCCATTCGCCGGCGAGCTTGACGCCTACGCCTACGCGCCGCCCGACTCGACGCGCGAAGTCGCGCATGCGATCCACGCTCTCGTGACGACGCGCGCAGCGCTGCGCAACGAACGCGTCCGCCGGGCTCCGGCCCGGACCCGCGAAACGAACGGACCTTCTCCACGATGACCACACAGCCGATCAGCCATGTGCGCCTCGCGATCCTCGGCTCGGGGCCGGCCGGCTGGACCGCCGCGGTCTACGCCGCGCGCGCGATGCTGGAGCCGCTGGTGATTTCGGGCCTCCAGCCCGGCGGCCAGCTCACCATCACGACCGACGTCGAGAACTATCCGGGCTTCGCGGATCCAATCCAGGGCCCCTGGCTGATGGAGCAGATGCAGCTGCAGGCCGAGCGGATGGGCGCGCGCACGCTGTTCGACCATGTCTCCAAGGTCGATCTGGGCCGGCGGCCCTTCGTGATCGAGACGGAGTCCTCTGGCCGCATCACGGCCGACGCCCTCGTGGTCGCGACGGGCGCGCAAGCCAGGTGGCTCGGCCTCGAAAGCGAGGAGCGCTTCAAGGGTTATGGCGTCTCCGCCTGCGCGACCTGCGACGGCTTCTTCTTCCGCGGCAAGGAGGTCGTGGTGGTCGGCGGCGGCAACACGGCGCTCGAGGAGGCGCTGTTCCTGACCAACTTCGCCAGCAAGGTCACGCTGGTGCATCGACGCGAGTCGTTCCGCGGCGAGCGGATCCTGCAGGACCGGGTGTTCGCGAATCCGAAGATCGAAGTGGTCTGGAACGCCACCGTGGGAGAAATCCTCGGTTCCGGGACGCCGCTGAAGGTCGAGGGCGTCAAGCTCGTGGACACTCGCACCGGGACGCCGAGCGTGCGGCGCTGCGACGGCGTGTTCGTCGCGATCGGCCACGCGCCCGCGACCGAGCTGTTCCGGGGCCAGTTGGACATGAAGCCGTCGGGCTATCTGGCGGTGAAGCCGGGCACGTCGCTCACCAATATTCCGGGGGTGTTTGCGGCGGGCGACGTTGCAGACGAGACTTACCGCCAGGCGGTCACGGCCGCCGGCATGGGGTGCATGGCCGCGCTCGACGCAGAGCGCTTCCTTGCGGCCGAAGAGGCGGCGCGCACCGCCGCCTGAGCGCGACGAGAGCTGCCGCGTCTGTCGGCTGCGGGGGACCGAATGGACTGGGACAAGCTGCGAATCTTTCACGCCGCCGCGGATGCGGGGAGCTTCACCAAGGCGGGGGAGACGCTCGGGCTGAGCCAGTCCGCGGTCAGCCGCCAGGTCTCGGCGCTGGAACACGAGCTGAAGACGCCGCTGTTCCACCGCCACGCCCGCGGCCTGATCCTGACCGAGCAGGGCGAACTGCTGTTTCGGACCACCCAGGAGGTGTTCGCGAAGCTCGAATCGGCGCGATCGATGCTCACCGACAGCCGCGAGCGCCCGAACGGCGTGCTGAAGGTCACGACGACCGTCGGGCTCGGCTCAGGCTGGCTGACGCCGCGGCTCGTCGAGTTCATGGACGCCTATCCGGACATCCAGGTCCAGCTCATCCTGAGCGACGACGAGCTTGATCTTGCGATGCGCGAAGCGGACGTCGCGATCCGCCTGCGCGCGCCGACGCAGCCCGACCTGATCCAGCGTCGGCTGTTCACCGTGCACTACCACGTCTACGCCTCGGCGGATTATCTCAAGCGGCACGGCCGGCCGGCGACCCTGGACGATCTCCAGAAGCATCGCCTGATCGAGTTCGGCGGCCCGGTTCCGCCGTTCCTGCAGAGCATCAACTGGCTGAAGACGGCGGCGCGGACGCCCGGCAACCCCCGGGCCGCGAGCCTGGTCGCCAACAGCCTGACCGCGATCAAGCACGCCGCGGAGACCGGCGTCGGGCTGGCGGTGCTCCCGGACTACGTGGTCGAGGCGAACTCGCAGCTGCAGCGCGTTCTGGACGGCGACGAGATGCCGACCCTCGAGGCCTATTTCGTTTATCCGGAAGAGCTCAAGAACGTCGCGCGCATCCACGTCTTCCGAGACTTCCTGGTGGAGATGGCCCAGCGCTGGCAGTTCTGAGCGGCGCGCTGACGGCTTCGCCATCTCGGCGCGCCGACTTCATTCCGGTCGGGATGGATCAGATTCGGCGTTGGAACGTTGTTTCCTGAGTACGGCCCGGAACGGGCGATCAGGAGACATGGATGAGCGCGCAAACCAACACGCCGGGCGAGCACGGGCAGCAGCTGAACCACGTCGAGGCCAAGCAGGGAACCGACGCGCCGCGCGGCATGCCGATCGTGGTCATCGTCGGGGTGGTGGCCGCGACCGCCGCGATGGCCATCATCTGGCTGGTCTTCTTCGCCCGCTGACCGCCAGCGCCACACAAAGCGAAACGCCCGGCCGCGAAGCGCGCGCCGGGCGTTTTCTTTTGGCGTTGGGCGTAAAGCCCGCCGCGCCTGGCTCAGGCGTCAGGCGAAGCGAACGCTCAGGACCTCGTAGCTCTTGCCGCCGCCCGGAGTGGCGACCTCGACGGTGTCGCCGACCTTCTTGCCGACCAGCGCGCGCGCGATCGGCGAGCCGATCGAGACCCGGCCCTGCTTCACGTCGGACTCGGCCTCGCCGACGATCTGGTAGACCTTCTCCTCGTCGGTGTCCTCGTCCACGACCGTCACGGTGGCGCCGAACGTGATGGTGTCGCCCTGCAGCTTGGAGACGTCGATGACCTCCGCGCGGGCGATCATGTTCTCGAGCTCGGCGATGCGGCCCTCGTTCAGGCTCTGCTGTTCCTTCGCCGCGTGGTACTCGGCGTTCTCGGAAAGGTCGCCGTGCGAGCGGGCTTCGGAGATGGCCGCGATGATGCGCGGCCGCTCGCTCGAGGCGCGGTGCTTCAGCTCCGCTTCCAGCGCCGCATGACCTGCGGCGGTCATCGGGATCTTGTCCATCTCAGTCTCTCTCGACACTACAAACGCAACGCCCCTCGAACCGAGGGGCGCGCACGTGACGCCATAAACGCCGGAAGCCCAGCCGCCGTTCCATCTTATTTTCGGCGGGGGCCGGTTCAGCCGAAATAGGACTGCAGTGAGCGCACCTCGAGGTCTCCGCCAAGATAGGCTTTGATCCCCTGAGCCGCCGCCACCGCGCCTGACAGCGTGGTATAGTATGGCACTTTGTGCAAGAGGGCGGCCCGGCGGAGCGACCGGCTGTCGGCCAGCGCCTGGGCGCCTTCCGTGGTGTTGAACACCAGCTGGACGCCGCCGTTTTTGATCGCGTCGACGACGTGCGGCCGGCCTTCCAGCACCTTGTTGATCTTCTGCGCGTCGATGCCGTGCGCCGCCAGGTGGCGTTGCGTGCCCGAGGTCGCGATGATCTTGAAGCCGAGGTCAGCGAGCATCCGCACCGGCGCCAGAACGCGATCCTTGTCGCCCTCGCGCACCGAGACGAACACCGTGCCCCCGAGCGGCACCCGCGTGCCGCCGCCGAGCTGGCTCTTCGCGAAGGCGACCCCATAGTCGCGGTCGAGGCCCATCACCTCGCCCGTCGAGCGCATCTCCGGCCCGAGCACGGTGTCGACGCCCGGGAATCGCGCGAACGGGAACACCGCCTCCTTCACGCCGATATGGCCGAGGGGCTCCGACTTGAGGCCGAACTGGGCGAGGGGCTCGCCCGCCATCACGCGCGCGGCGATCTTGGCGAACGGCTTGCCGACCACCTTCGCCACGAACGGCACGGTGCGGGAGGCTCGCGGATTGACCTCCAGCACGTAGATCACGCCGTCCTTGATGGCGTACTGGACGTTCATCAGCCCGCCGACCTCGAGCGCGAGCGCTAGCGCCCGCGTCTGGTCCTCAAGCGCCGCGATCATCTCCGGCGACAGCGAGTGCGGCGGCAGCGAGCAGGCCGAGTCGCCCGAATGCACGCCGGCCTCCTCGATGTGCTCCATGATTCCGCAGATGAAGACGTCCTTGCCGTCGCACAGCGCGTCGACGTCGACCTCGGTGGCGTCGGTCAGGTAGCGGTCGAACAGCAGCGGGTTCTTCGACAGGACCGTGTTGATCTGGCCGGTCTTGTCGTTCGGGTAGCGCTGCTTGACGTCCTCCGGCACCAGGTCCGGCAGCGTGCCGAGCAGGTAGTCCGAGAGCATCTTCTCGTCGTGCAGGATCGCCATGGCGCGCCCGCCGAGCACGTAGGAGGGACGCACCACGAGCGGGAAGCCGAGGTCGCCGGCGACGATGCGCGACTGCTCGACCGAGTAGGCGATGCCGTTGTCCGGCTGGACGAGCTTGAGCTTGTCGAGCAGCCGCTTGAAGCGGTCGCGGTCCTCGGCGAGGTCGATCGCGTCCGGGGTCGTGCCGAGGATCGGCACGCCGGCCTTCTCGAGCGCGTCCGCGAGCTTCAGCGGGGTCTGGCCGCCGAACTGGACGATCACCCCGTGCAGCGTGCCGCGCGAGCGCTCGACCTCGATGATCTCGAGCACGTCCTCGGCGGTCAGCGGCTCGAAATAGAGCCGGTCCGAGGTGTCGTAGTCGGTCGAGACGGTCTCGGGGTTGCAGTTGACCATGATGGTCTCGTAGCCGGCCTCCGAGAGCGCGAAGCAGGCGTGGCAGCAGCAGTAGTCGAACTCGATGCCCTGGCCGATCCGGTTCGGGCCGCCGCCCAGGATGATGATCTTCTTGGCGTCGCTCGGCTGAGCCTCGTTGACCGGCTGGCCCGCGAAGGGCGGCGCGTAGGTCGAGTACATGTAGGCCGTCGGGGAGGCGAACTCGGCCGCGCAGGTGTCGATGCGCTTGAACACCGGCCGCACGTCGAGCGAGCGTCGCCGCGCCGCGACCTGGTCGGGCGTCAGGCCGGCGAGCGTCGCCAGCCGGGCGTCGGAGAAGCCCTGGGCCTTCAGCTTGCGGAACGCGGCCGCGGTGGTCGGCAGGCCGATCCGGCGGACCTTCTCCTCCGTCGCCACGAGCCCCTCGAGCTGCTCGATGAACCAGGGGTCGATCTTGCAGGCTTCGTGGATCTCGTCGGCCGGGAAGCCGAGCCTGAGCGCCTGCGCGACCTTGAGCAGGCGGTCCGGCGTGGGCTTGCTGAGCGCGGCGCGGATCGCGTTCTTGTCGTCGCCCTGGCCGAGTCCTTCGATCTCGATCTCGTCGAGGCCCGTCAGCCCGGTCTCGATCGAGCGCAGCGCCTTCTGCAGGCTCTCGGCGAAGGTGCGCCCGATCGCCATGGTCTCGCCGACCGACTTCATCGAAGTCGTCAGGGTGGCCTCGGCGCCGGGGAACTTCTCGAAGGCGAAGCGCGGGATCTTGGTGACGACGTAGTCGATCGTCGGCTCGAATGACGCCGGGGTCGCGCCGCCGGTGATGTCGTTGTCGATCTCGTCAAGCGTGTAGCCGACGGCGAGCTTGGCCGCGACCTTGGCGATCGGGAAGCCGGTCGCCTTGGAGGCGAGGGCGGACGACCGCGACACCCGCGGGTTCATCTCGATCACGATCATCCGGCCGGTCGCCGGGTCGATCGCGAACTGCACGTTGGAGCCGCCGGTCTCGACCCCGATCTCGCGCAGCACCGCGAGCGAGGCGTCCCGCATGCGCTGATATTCCTTGTCGGTCAGAGTCAGCGCCGGCGCGACGGTGATCGAGTCGCCGGTGTGGATGCCCATCGGGTCGATGTTCTCGATCGAGCAGATGATGATGCAGTTGTCCGCCTTGTCGCGGACGACCTCCATCTCGTACTCCTTCCAGCCGAGCACGCTCTCCTCGATGAGCACCTCGTCGGTCGGAGAGGCGTCCACGCCGCGCTCCACGATCTCGAGGAACTCCTCGCGGTTGTAGGCGATGCCGCCGCCGGTGCCGCCCATGGTGAAGGACGGCCGGATGATCGCCGGCAGACCGATCTCCTCGAAGGCGACGAGCGCTTCCGTCAGATTGTGGGCGAGCCGCGAGCGCGGGGTCTCGAGGCCGATCTTGGTCATCGCCTCGCGGAACAGTTCGCGGTCCTCGGCCTTGTCGATCGCCTCGGCGGTGGCGCCGATCATCTCGACGTCGTGCTTGGCGAGCGCGCCCATCTTGCGCAGCGAAAGCGCGCAGTTGAGCGCCGTCTGGCCGCCCATCGTCGGCAGCAGCGCGAAGCCGCCGGGCACGACGTGGCGCTCCTTGGCGATGATCTTCTCGACGATCTCCGGCGTGATCGGCTCGATGTAGGTGGCGTCCGCCATGTCCGGATCGGTCATGATGGTCGCCGGGTTCGAGTTCACCAGGACGATCCGGTAGCCCTCTTCCTTTAGGGCTTTGCAGGCCTGCGTGCCGGAATAATCGAATTCGCACGCCTGCCCGATGACGATCGGTCCCGCGCCGATGATGAGGATCGTCGCGATGTCAGTGCGTTTGGGCATGAAACAGGGCTTTCCGGGGCGGCGCGAAGCGGCCAGACCGCGCGCCGCGTGGCATGTGAAGAGCGATTGTGTGGCTGAAGGCGTTCCATACACAGTCGGCCGCTGGCAGGGAAGCGTTCAGCGATATGCAAGTCGGCTTCGCGACCGACAGGGGGAGAACCTATCATGACTGCGCAGCGCCGGACCGTCCTCATCACGGGAGCGTCGTCCGGGATCGGACTCGAACTCGCCCGGCTGTTCGCCGCGCATGGCGACGACCTCGTGCTCGCGGCCCGGCGCGAGGATCGGCTGAAGGCGCTTGCCCAGGAGCTTTCGGGCAGACATGGGGTCAGCGCGGTGGCGGCGCCGGCGGATCTCGCCACGCCGGAGGGCGTGAAGGAGTTCGCGATCGAGATCGGCCGGCGGGGCCATGTCGTCGACGTGCTGGTCAACAACGCCGGTTTCGGCCTGCGCGGCCCCTTCGTGAAGCTGCCCCTCGACCGCCAGCTGGAGATGATCCAGGTGAACGTCGCCGCGCCCACGGCGCTGGCGGGCTTCTTTCTCCCGGGAATGATGGCGCGCGGCCGCGGCGGCGTCCTCAACGTGGCGTCGCTCGCGGCCTTCCAGGCGGGGCCCGAAATGGCGGTCTATTACGCCACCAAGGCCTTCCTGCTGTCGTTCTCGGAGGCGCTCTACGAGGAATCGAAGCGCAGCGGCGTGACGGTGACCGCGCTCTGCCCGGGCCCCGTGCCGACCGAGTTCGGGCACGTCGCGGGCATGGGCGACGCGCAGCTGTTCAAGACCGGCGTCGTGTCCGCCGAAGCCGTAGCCAAGGCGGGGTTCGAGGGCTTTCAGAAGCGCAAGGCGATCGTGATCCCGGGCGCGCTGCCCAAGCTCGGCGCCTTCATGACCCGGCTCGGCTCGCGAGGGCTGACCCGCCGGATCGCCCACGAGATGCAGCGCACGAGCTGAGCGGCCGCGCAAAAACAAACGGGGCGCCCTGTGGGCGCCCCGCGGAAACCTTGTCGCCGGTCGGCCGAAGCCGCGATCACTCCGCGCGGAGGTTCGCCGCCTTGGTCTTGCCGCGGTCCATCACCACCTCGAAGCCGACCTTCTGGCCCTCGACGAGGGTGTGCAGGCCGGAGCGCTCGACGTCGGAGATGTGGACGAACACGTCCTTGGAGCCGTCGGTCGGCTGGATGAAGCCGTAGCCTTTCTGCGTGTTGAAGAACTTTACGGTACCGCTGGGCATTTCTTATCCCCTTGAGACAAGCGCATGTGCGCAGTTGGACGGAAGCCCCTGCAGAGGCGGCCGGCCGGGCACAATCCGAACTTTGGTGCGTGTCGTGGAGGCGGGAGCTTCGGCGGTCGCCGTATGCAAGCCAGTCCGGACATCCAAAATCTGATTGCAATCGCGACTATGGCGCACAGGGGCAGGGGTTCGTCAAGACGGCGCCGCCGCTCCTTAAGGGGAACCTCGGAACGGCCGGATCGTTGTTCAGAAGCCCTCTGCGGCGTTCGTTTCGTAGGAGATCACGGCGTTGAAGTCATCGGACCAGACGGTCTCGACGGACGAGTTCCGCTTCGCGGACGACGGTTCCACGCCGAACCACCCGGCCTTCGCGCTGCTGCTTCACCGGAAGGCTTTCGATGCGTCCGGCGAGGCCCCCGAGGTCTGCGCCGAAGCGCTGTTCGCGGCCAATGGCTGGGGCGGCTTCTGGCGCGACGGCGTGTATCCGTTCCACCATTACCACTCGACCTGCCATGAGGCGCTCGGCGTCGCCCGCGGCTGGGCCGAGGTGCAGTTCGGCGGTGAGAAAGGCGAGAGCGTCCGGATCGCCGCCGGCGACGTCGCCGTGCTGCCCGCAGGCACCGGGCACAGGAAGGTTTCGGCGAGCGACGACTTCGTGGTCGTCGGCTGCTACCCGCCCGATCAGCCCTATGACCTGATCCGCTCCGGCGAGGGCGACCATGGCGCCGCCGTCGCGCGCGTCGCGTCCGTGCCGCTGCCGGCGACCGACCCGGTGTTCGGCCCCGATGGCGGGCTCAGGACCAGATGGGGCGAGCAGCGCTGAGCTTCAGCGCGCCGCGCGAAGGGAGAGGCGCTTGAGCCCGAGCGCTGCGGCGAGCGTGCCCGCGCCGAGCGCCAGCGACAGCCACATCGCGCCCGGAGCCCCGAAGCGCTCGATCGCCGCCCCGTAGGCGACGGGCGCTGCGGCCGAGGCGAAGAAGCTCGGCGCGATCAGCCGCCCCACCACGACGCCGTAGCGCGCAGGGTCGAACAGCGCGAGGGGCAGGGTGCCGCGCGTGATGGTCAGCAGACCGGCCGCCCCGCCATAGATCAGCGAGAACATGGCTGCGGTGGCGAGCGACGCTCCGCTCCAGAAGCCCACGACGAAAGACACCACGAGTCCTGCCGCCGCGGCGAGGTTGAGGTCGACCGGCCGGAGCCTGCGGCCGAACAGGACCTCGCAGAGGCGCGCCCCGGACTGGCCGATCCCCCGCAGGGCGGCGATCCAGGCCGTCGCACCGGCCGCGACGCCGAGGCCGCCGAGCACGCCGATGATGTGGGCCGACATGCCGTAGTGCAGCGCGTTCGAGAGCGCGACCACGGAGGCGAACAGGATGGCGGCGGCGAGATCCGAGCGCGGCGCAGAGCTCAGTTCCTCGTCCGGCCCGGAGGGCTGCTCCGGAGCGGCGAACCGCGCCTGCGGGATCGTCCAGTGCAGCGGCCCGAGGTGAAGCTGTTCGACCGGGATCTCGCGGCGCGCATCGAGCGGCGCGGCGACGAGACCGTCGAGGGG
>NZ_JBJKEX010000099.1:0-9466 GCF_045505405.1 Hansschlegelia beijingensis
CCACCGGTGGCGCAGCAAAGCGTCCGCCTTCATGGGCGACGCCGGCAGCATGATGCTGGGCGCCGCGGTCGCCTACTTCACGCTCGCGCTCGCCGCGGGAGAGAACTCGGCCGGCCCCGTAACGCGATCTGCCAGTAATAGAACGCGCGGGCCATCGCGAAATGGAACCCGGCTGGCCCGTCCAGAAAGCCGAGCTTGAACACGTAGGAGTGCAGGAAGGCGACCAACCACCGCCCGGGCGTCTTCCGGAACGCCGCCTTCATCAGGCGCCGGGCGAAACTTTCATTCGCCGCCAGCCGCACCAGCGTTCCGCGTTGCGCGAGCCGCGCCTCCCAGTCGGCATAGAGATCGTGGCGCCCGAAATAGGCTGCGGCGGGCTTCCGGTCCCAATGCAGGAGCGAGGATTTCAGGCGCCCGACCCGTCCGTCGATGATCGGCTGGTAATGGCCTTCGACCTCCCAGCCGCCCGGTACGTCGAGGTCGTCAGGGTGCGGGAACGTTGTGCGCCGCCGGTCCACCAGCATCATCTTGCAGTTGCGGTGGCCGAACCGCAGAGGCTCGCCGAGAAAGACGAACCGGCCCTCGATGAAGTAGGCCGCGCAGGGCGGCACGTCGGCCACGAGCTCAGCGATCTCCTGGACAAGCTCAGCCGACACGATCTCGTCGGCATCGAGCATCAGCACCCAGTCGTGCCGGACGGAGTGATGCTGGAGGGACCACTCCTTCTTCTTCGGGTACTGCCGGTTCCAGACGAACGGGAGGACCTCGGCGCCGTAGTGCCGAGCGATCGCCACGGTCGCGTCGGCGCTTGCGCTGTCGCACACCACGACCTGATCGAACTCGCGCAAAGCCTCCAGGCAATAGCCGAGGTTCATCGCCTCGTTGCGGGTGGGAATGACGACGGAGACAGGGATCATCGGATCATCCGTTCTGCGGAAGGGCGTTGACCGCGGCGCTCACGCGTTCTGGCGCTCAAGTTGGGAAGCCGGCTGCATGCCGAGCTCCGGCTCGGCCGGGCGCGCATTAAAGCGAAGGAGGGCACGGATCTTTACGACCGCCAGCCCATGGGCGGCGACCACAAGGCCGAGGCCTGTGGTGAGCGCCGCGTCGGAGGCGCCGAGCGTAGCGGCACCGCAGCCGACGCCGCCAAGCGCTGCGGAGACCGCGATCAGCGCAGCGGCCGCGCGCGCCGGGCTGATGCCCGCGTCGACGAGGATATGGTGCAGGTGCCGGCGGTCGCCGCTCATTGGACTGTGGCCGGCGCGGAGCCTGCGGACGATGAGGCTCAAGGTCTCGATCGCGGGCAGCGCGCAGATCCAGAGCAGCGCCGTCATGGGGCCGGCCGAGTTCTCTCCCGCGGCGAGCGCGAGCGTGAAGTAGGCGACCGCGGCGCCCAGCATCATGCTGCCGGCGTCGCCCATGAAGGCGGACGCTTTGCTGCGCCACCGGTGGCGCAGGTTGAAGACGAGGAATCCGAGCGCCGCGAACATAAGCGGCAGCGTCGCTATCATCGCTCCGGCGCGGCCCGCCGCCATCGCCGCCAGCGCGAGCCAGAACAGCGCGACGGCCCCCATCCCGCCCGCGAGCCCGTCGATGCCGTCCGCCATGTTGAAGGCGTTGGCGAGGCCGACGACGAAGATCACGCCGAGCGGGACCGCGAACGCGCCGAGCGGTGCGTCGCGCAGCCAGACGACGGATGGCGCGACATGCCAGACGATCAGTAAGGCGGCGCCGATCTGGATCGCGAGGCGCGACGCCGCCCGAAGCCCGAAGCGGTCGTCGCAGGCGCCCATCGCCACCAGCACGCCAAGTCCCGCCATCACGGTCCAGGGCGCGCGGGCGTCAGGCTCGAGCCAGAGCGACGCTACGACGAAGGCCGGAAACATTGCCAGGCCGCCGATCAGCGGGATCGCGCCTTCGTGCTGCTTCCTGCCGCCTGGGCGGTCCAGAAGACCGGCCCGCTGGGCGACGCCCTGCAGCAGGATCACGAAGACCACGGTCAGCAGGAAAGCATTCAGCATCTGCGGCGCGTAGGACATGGTGGTCTCCACAGGCTCGGAAGCCACGCGTGCCGCTCGTCCGCAGCGGGCGGAGACGGCAGTCAGAAGCGGGATCGCGAAGCGGGTGCCCGGCGTGTTCGGCTACGATCCTAGGCGCGGGTCCCGGCGTCAGAGAGCTAGGATTTCGGTCGGCGCCCGATACCTATTTCTTGTGGGCGCGATCGGCCGGAACGCGCAAAAGGGCGTAGCCCGACGCCGCGCCGTCATGTGGCTGCGGCGGCGTCCTGGGCGCGAGGCCGATGCGGGCCAGCGCGACGGCGCGCAGCCGGTCGTCGAGCACGAGCCTCCAGAACGCGACCACCGCAAGCACGCTGGTGACGGCGACGGCCGCCGCCAACTTTCCAACCGCCTGGGCCGGCGCGAGCGGGCCTTCGGTGACCAGCCAGACCGCGGCGCACGCGGTGACGAGCAGGGCCCCTATAGGCAGCACAACCTGTCCGACATAGAGCCTGGCGGGGATTTCCAGTCGGCGCAGCGCCGAGCGCGGGATATGCCATCCGGTGGTAGCCGCTTGCGCGAGCAACGTCGAAAGCGCAACCCCCGGGAGACCGAGCGTTGGCGTCAGCACGAAGCTCAGGGCGACGTTCAGAAGGCCTGCGGCGATGTACCAGGGGGCATAGATTTCGTTCTCCGTCGCCCGAGAGAAGCTGAAAAGCAGGCTTTGCTGCACATAGATCAGCAGCATGATGCTGAAGATCGTCATGACCTCCGCGCCTACGAAATACCCCTCGCCGAGCCATACGGTCATGATCGCCGGTCCGGCGAAGAGCAGCAGGGCCGCGCCGAGCGCCATCAGCCCCATGCCGACGCGTGCGCTGCGCATCACGATCGCTCTGATGCTGCCACGGGCCTCCGTCCGCCACAGCTGCGAGACGTAGATGCTGGCGGCGTCGCCGACCGCTATCGAGATCACGGCGGCGTTGGAGGCGAGCGTGTATGCGGCCACATAGCTCGGCAGGGTTTTCGGATCGAGGTAGCCGGCGATGAAGTATTGATCGCTGCGCATCAGCATCAACGCGCCGATCTCCGTCAGGAAATACTTGAACGAGGGCGCCATCAGGCTGATGGCCTCGGCGCGGTTCCAGCGGCCGGCAGCGGCCGCCAGGGCAGGCTCCTTTCGCGCGAGGTATTTGATGGCGGCTATGCGAAGAGCGACCCCGCCGAGCGCGGAAGCGACCGCCAGTGAGACCAGGCCACCGCCCGCGAGCGCGAGCGCGCACTGCACGAGAAGCGTCAGGCTGGTGAAGCCGATCGAGATCAGCGACACCGGCGCGACATAGCCCAGCCCCGAGATCGCCGCGGTCCACAGCCCGCTCGACAGCGCCACCATCTGCCCCGCGCAGATGATGGTCCACGCGCAGCGCGCCCGCCAAAGGAGCTCAGGGTCGAGTTCGAGGGTGCTGAGGAAGATCAGGCCGCCGATCCAAGACACCACGCCGACCCCGATGGCGATCAGGCGGTAGAGGCCGCGCCCGGTCGCGGCGAGACGCCCGAAGGCGAGGGTGGGGTCCTGGGCGGCGCGTCCCGCGGCCTCGATGGAAGCTTCGCCGCGCAGGAAGGCGAAGCGCCTGATCAGGGTGGACGTCAGCCCGAAATCGAGGAGCAGAACAAGCGTCCCGCTCTGGCTGAGGAGCAGCCACACGCCAAGCTCGGCGCTGGGTAGGCGCCTGAAGAGTATCGGCATCAATGCGAGGCTGCAGGCGATCGCTACGACGCGCGAGCCCCACATGGCGAGCACGGCCACCGTGATTCGGCGGGCGGTGGAAGGCTGGGAGGCGACAGGCGCGTCGGTCACGGCATATCCGTCGGACTGGCGATGCTGGCTGACGAAGGCGGCCGCGGTCGTATTCCACCAGGGGCGGGGGGAGCGGCAGCTCGAGGAGTGGCCGCCTCTGGATCCTCCATCCTGGCTGCTTGCCTCGCGCTGGTGCAGGGCGCTGATCTAGCCGGCGCCCAGCGATGATGAGCAACGCGCTCAAAGGATAGAGCCTCTCCGATGAGCTACCTCCTCCGAGGCCGGCGCGAGGCCGTGAGGCCCGTCGCCCGCCGCCCTTCCCCGGTAGAGACGGCTAATCGGCCACCTACTCCTTCTGGATAGGGATACGTCGTACGAGGGATTTTTTCGGACCCGAGCTACACCTCAGTCGGAAGTTGCTTGTGTCACGTCGCGCCAACACAGTTGCGTGATCAGTCTTATTCTGATGATAATCTGCAATAAACGCCCAGTTATGGCGGATCTGTTACATCGTCAGGTATTCATTAGCTGTCGGCGGGGCGAGTGGTGGCTGTTAACAAGATAACGATCGAGAACCAGATCCCGGGCAACCCGCAGGGCGAGTGGGACCTGCCGAATTTCGGAGACGAGAATATCGTCGGTTTCGCCGCGGACATCAGCGTCAACCGCGGCGGGACGGTTAGATTCAAGATTCGGACGGACTCGACTGACTACAGGATCGATATCTATCGGCTTGGGTACTATAATGGAGACGGTGCGCGCCTCGTGCACACCATACAGCGCCAGATATCGACCCCGCAGACACAGCCGAGCCCGAGCGGCAACACGACGCTCGGCTTGGTGGATTGCGGCGCCTGGCAGGTTTCTGCTTCCTGGGCGGTGCCGAGCGCCGCTGTGTCGGGCGTCTATCTAGCAAAGCTGGTGCGGCAGGACGCGACCGCGGGAGCGAACCACATCCCGTTCGTGGTGCGCGACGACGGCGCGACGAGCGACCTGATCTTCCAGACGTCGGATACGACCTGGCAGGCCTACAACTCGTGGGGCGGTTACAGTCTCTACGGCGGCGCGACGCCGGTGAACCGCGCCGTGAAGGTGAGCTACAACCGGCCCTACAACACCCGCGCCGGGGCCATGCAGGCCGGGCCATGGGACTGGATCTTCGGCGTCGAGCACGCGATGATCCGCTGGCTGGAACGCAATGGCTACGACGTCTCCTATACCACCGGCGTGGACGTCGATCGCCGCGGCGGAGAGCTTCTCACGCGCAAGATCTACCTGTCAGTAGGGCACGACGAATACTGGTCCGCCGCCCAGCGCGCCCATGTCGAGGCGGCCCGCGCGGCGGGCGTCAACCTCGCCTTCTTCAGCGGCAACGAGTGCTACTGGAAGATCCGGTGGGAGAACAGCACCGATCCCAGCGGCACCCCGTACCGCACCCTCGTCTGCTACAAGGAAAGCCGCGAAAACGCCAAGACCGATCCTTCGCCGGTCTGGACCGGCACCTGGCGGGATCCGCGCTTCTCGCCGCCTTCCGACGGCGGCCGGCCCGAGAACGCCCTGACGGGCACGATCTTCCAAGTGGACTCCTATCGGCTGGACGCCATCCAGATTCCGTACGAGCGGTCGCGCTTCCGCTTCTGGCGCAACACGTCGGTCGCCAGTCTGAACCCCGGCCAGACGGCGTCGCTCGTCACCAACTATCTCGGCTATGAGTGGGACGAGGACGTCGACAACGGCTTCCGGCCAGCGGGCCTCATCGACCTCTCGCTCACGTCGCTCACGGTGAGCACCTATCTGCGCGACTACGGCAGCACGCTCGGAACGACGGTCGCCACCCACAGCCTCACCCTCTACCGCGGCTCGGGCGGCGGCCTAGTCTTCGGAGCCGGCACGGTTTACCTGCCGTGGGGCCTCGACAGCAATCACGACGCCGAGGCGACTCCCGAGGATCCGAGGGTCCAGCAGGCCACGGTGAACCTGTTCGCCGACATGGGCGTCCAGCCGGCCACGCTGCAGGCGGGCCTCGTCGCCGCGACAGCGTCCACCGACGTCACCCCGCCGGTCTCGGTGATCACCTTTCCGGCCGCCGGTGCGAGCTTCCCGGAAGGCGAGCGGGTCACGATCACCGGCACGGCGACGGACGCCGGCGGCGTCGTCGCGGGCGTGGAGGTCTCGACCGACAACGGAGTGACCTGGCGCAAGGCCACCGGCCTTGCCTCCTGGTCCTTCGTCTGGATCGCCCAGTTGACGGGGACCCACGTTATTCGCTCCCGGGCGGTGGACGACAGCGTGAATCTGGAGGCGCCGGCGGCCGGCGTCTCCGTCACCGTGACGCCTGCGACGACCAAGAGCCTGTGGGGCTACGCCGACAAGCCGACCACCGTGTTCATCCAGGACGTCAACGGGGTGGAGCTCGGCGTTCGGTTCATGTCGTCGCAGGACGGCGCGGTGAGCGGCGTGCGGTTCTACAAGGGCGAGAAGAACGCCGCGCCGCACACCGGCTCGCTGTGGAGCGCGGCGGGCGCCTCGCTCGCGACCGCCGCCTTCTCCGGCGAGACCTTCAGCGGCTGGCAGACGGCGACCTTCGCGACGCCGGTCCAGATCACCGCGGGCGTGGTCTATGTCGCGTCCTACCACAGCAACGGCTTCTACTCGGCCGACGAGAACTACTTCACGAGCGCCCGGGTGCGGCCGCCGCTGACGGCGCTCTCGCATTCCGATGGGGGCAACGGCGTCTTCCAGTACGGCGCATCGACGACGTTTCCCGGCACGCCCGCCGACGCCACCAACTATTGGGTCGACGTCATCTTCGTTCCGGGGCCGACCCCACCGCCTCCCTCGGGCCAGACGCTCTTCGCGGTCAGCGACACGCCAGCGACCATCACCGTCGCGGACCCGAGCGCCGTGGAGCTCGGCGTGCGGTTCCGCGCGGCCGTCACGGGTTCGATCTCGGCGATCCGCTTCTACAAGGGGCCGAGCAATGTCGGCGCTCATGAGGGCAGGCTCTGGACGGCCGGCGGAAGCCTGCTCGCCACCGCGTCCTTCTCGGGCGAGACGGCGAGTGGCTGGCAGACGGCGAACTTCTCCTCGCCCGTGCCGATCGCCGCCAACACCACCTATATCGCTTCCTACCACAGCAACGGGTTCTACTCGGTCACGGAGAACGGATTTGCGACCGCCAAGGTCAGGGGCGACCTGACCGCCCCGGCGGACGCGGCGGGAGCCCCGAACGGGCTCTACACCTACGGCCCCTCCGGGTCCTTCCCGCTGTCGACCTTCAACAAGTCGAACTACCTCGTCGACCTCGTGTTCAACGCCGGCCCTGGGCCTGCTCCGGGCGCGGAAACCCTGTTCACGGACCTGGACACGCCGGCGACGCTGACGGTCAGCGATCCCCAATCGGTGGAGCTCGGCGTCAAGTTCAAGGCGAGCGCGGCGGGCGTCATCACCGGTGTCCGCTTCTTCAAGGGGCCGCAGAACGTCGGCATCCACCAGGCGCATCTCTGGAACGCGGCGGGTGCCCTGCTCGCCAGCGTCACCTTCGCCAACGAGACCGCGACCGGCTGGCAGAAGGTTCTGTTCGCGACGCCGGTCGCCATCACGGCGGGCGCGATCTACGTGGCCTCCTATCACACCGCCGGATTCTACTCGATCACCCCCGATTACTTCGCGGCGGCGCATGTGCGCGGCGCGCTCACGGCGCCGGCGAGCGGCGCAAGCGGCGGCAACGGCGTCTACCTCTACAGCGCCGCGGCGGCGTTCCCCAACCAGACCTTCAACGCCTCCAACTACTGGGTGGACGTCCTGTTCGAGGCGGCGACCTCCTGAAGAGGCCATCATGAGATTGGCTATCGTCGGTCGGACGGCGGCGCTCCTGGCGACAGCGCGTCGGCTCATCATGGAAGGTCATTCGATCGGTCTGGTGGTGACCCCCGCGGACGTTATTGGCGGCGAGGCGTTCGAGGCGCTGGCGCTCGCTTATGGCGCGGCCTTCATCAGGACGGCGCGGATCAATTCCGAGGAGATCGTCACCGCCATGCGGCTTGCGGCCTGCGAACTGGGGGTGTCGCTGAACTGGCGGACGTTGATCAAGCCGGCGGCGCTTGCGAGTTTCGCGCGCGGGGTCATCAACGGCCATGCCGGCGACCTTCCCCGCTACCGCGGCAACGCCTGTCCCAACTGGGCGATCCTCAGGGGCGAGGCCCATGTCGGGCTCTGCGTCCATCAGATGACGCAGGAGATCGACGCCGGCCCGGTCTTCGCCCGCGCCCGGCTGCGCCTGACGGACTCGACCTACATCACCGATGTCCAGACCTGGATTGACCGCATGCTCCCGGAGCTGTTCTCGCAGGCCGTGTCGGCCATCGGGCGGGGCGATCCGCCGGAGCCGCAGAACCCCGATCCCGCGGTCACCTTGCGCTGCTACCCGCGGCGCCCCGAGGACGCCCGCATCGAGTGGCGCGAGGACGCGCGCGACATCCACCGTCTCGTCAGGGCGTCGTCGCACCCGTTCGACGGCGCCTTCTGCTACCTGGATGACGAGCGCGTCTCGGTATGGCGGGCCGACGTCGTCGAGCCCCGTTCGCAGCATCTCGCGGTCCCGGGGCAGCCTTGCGAGGCGGTCGAGGGCGATCCGATGATCGCGTGCGGCTCCGGCTTCATGCGGCTGCGCGACGTCACCGTCAACGGCCGCTCGAACAAGCTCTCGAAGGCGCTCCTGAACCGCAGCGTCCGGCTGCGACTGACCTGAGACGCGGCCGACGCCAGGAGGAAAACCTACCGCTTTCGGGCAAGCGCAGGCTCCGATGAGAGGCGTCGGCAGCCATCAGGCGACCGCCTAGCCTCTGCAGCGGCTCACGAGCGGCTCAAGCTTGGCAGGATTCTCATGGCGACCGTCGACATCGTTATCCCTTGCTACCGTTACGGCCGCTTCCTCGAGGGCTGCGTCCGGAGCATTCTCTCGCAGTCGATGGACGACGTGCGGGTCCTGATCATCGACGACGCCTCCCCGGACGACTCCGCGGACGTCGCGCGCGCCCTGGCGGCGTCCGATCCCCGCGTCGAGGCGCTCATCCACGAGAAGAACCGGGGCCACATCGCCACCTACAACGAAGGCATCGACTGGGCGGAATCGCCGTTCTTCCTGTCTCTGTCGGCGGACGACTATCTGGCACCGTTCGCTCTCGAGCGCGCGGCGACGATTATGGGAGACGAGCCGCAGGTCGTGATGACCTTCGGCGCCTGCGTCAACTATTTCGAGGGGGAGCCCCCGCCCGACTTCGCCGGCCCCACGCCCGACGGAAACTGGCGCGTCTGGTCCGGGCGGGACTTCATCGAACTGCACTGCGCACGGGTCCGGAACCTGGTCCCGACCCCGACCGCGATCGTCAGGACGGCGACCCAGAAGGCGATAGGCGGCTATCTTCCCGCGCTGCCGCACGCCGGAGATCTGGAGATGTGGCTGCGGTTCGCCGCGTATGGCGCCATCGCCGAGACCCAGAGCCCCCAGGCGGTCTACCGCATTCACGGCTCGAACATGTCGGCGGGCTACTACAAGACCATCATCCGCGACTACGCGCAGCGCCGCGACGCCTTCGACATGTTCTTCGCCGACGCCGGCCAGCGCGTGCCGGACGCGTGCCGGCTGCATGCGCTGGCGCGCCGCCGCCTC
>NZ_JBJKEX010000009.1:0-25610 GCF_045505405.1 Hansschlegelia beijingensis
GGATCGACTACAACACCGAACGACCACACTCGGCCTTGGGTCACTTGACGCCCAACGCCTTCGCTCACCAAGCTCAGTACGCCCGAAAGGTCGCATCGTGACCGGACCAGAGTCCGGGGCAAGACCATACGCCCGAAAGGTCGCATCGTGACCGGACCAGAGTCCGGGGCAAGACCAATCGCGCGTTCCTTGACACGGGCCGCGGCGGAGAGGGGCGGGGTCACCGGGCCGGCGGCGTCATGCGCGTTCGCTCATATACTATCCTTCGCGCGGCAGGACACGTTCCTGAAGTCGACCGAGTGGAACGAGACAGGCGGGGTTCGTCTGTATGCGACGCCGCCGATCCTCGCCTATGCGATCCTCAAGTCCAGCAGCCTGAATACGACGGAGGGGTACCCGGGGCCGCGCCCCGAGTCGGAGCAGATCGAGAGATGGATCCGGCGCCTCGGGGATCGCATAAAGTCATTCATCGACTTGAAGCCATACGGCAACAACATCGATGCATGGGGAGCGGCGGCGTTGGCGTCTGCGGCGGTCGCGCTCAATGACAGGTCCTATCTGGACCACGCCGTTTCAGTCGCGGTTGGCATCCTGGAGCAAGTCGATGGCGACGGGGCGCTCCCAGCCGAGATGAAGCGAGGCGCTCGAGCTCTCGAGTACAGCCTTTTCGCCACACAGGCCCTGGTCCTGGTCGATGCTGTCGCGGAAGCGAATGGAAACCTGGCGCTTCGCGAAGCAAATGGGGGCGCGCTTCAAAGGTTGATTGACCTGATGGTCTCGGCTGCCGAGGATCCCATCGCGTTCTACAAGAGCAAGGGGATCGCAGGCTACGATAGTGCCGTGTCGCAGGTCTACAGGCAGAATCTCGCCTGGCTTCCCTTGGCTGAGATGATGCGCGTCAATCCACGGATAAAGGATCTCTCGTGTCGGTTCCGTCCGCTGTACAGCGTGTGGACTGCTGGGAATTGGGAGTACTATTTAGATCGACGTCCGGAATGTGGCTAAGCGCATTGCGTCGGTTCAGGTGCGTCGGCGTTCGGCCGCACGACCCTCGACGGCCCAGGGCCGAGCAGCGAAGCCCGAATCCGGCCCGCGACCGCCGGCATCAGCGGGTGATCGCTCTTCGCCCCATCCGCCTCGCTAAGCGACTGCTCCAGCGTCATCAGGTTTTCTGTGAGCCGGGCGCGCCGTGCTTCGAGCTCCAAGCCCCAGCGGGTTGGGTCGCTCGTTGCTGACCGAACTCGTGGGCCGCGAGTGAGTTCCACTCGCGCTGGGCTGGATCGCCGTCAGCCACCACGTCTGACTTCCCGTCCGGTGGGCGGCGGCATGCGCGATATGGACCGGAAGACCGAGTCGGATCGCAGCATCGCCTTCCAGCGCGCCGCCAACAGGCTCGCGAGAGAGCAGGGGCGATTTCCGGCTGCGACGCGGCTTACGCCCAAGAGCGGCTAGGCTGAAAAGGTGGCGGAGACGGAGGGATTCGAACCCTCGAGACCCGTTTCCAGGTCTGCTCATTTAGCAAACGAGTGCCTTCAGCCTCTCGGCCACGTCTCCGTGGCGGCAGGGGTACACGGGGCCGTTCGGGCGGTCAACGCCCGAACGCGATCAATGGGCGGCGAGCCACTCGCGCGCGGCGCGCTGGGCGTCGGCGATCTCGGCCGGGCTCATCTCGAGCGACAGCTCCCGCCGCAGGCGGATCGCTTCGGCGACGCCGTCCCGCGCGGCGAGGTTGAACCATTTGTGCGCCGCCACGCGATCGATCGCGCCGTGGCGGCCCAGGGCGGCGGCCATCCCGAGCTGGAGAAAGACCGCGCCGGGCGCGACCGCGCCGAGAGCCCCGGTTTCGATCGTGGACATGTCATAGCGAGCCATCGCTTCGTCCCCTTTCGTTGTCGGTCGGCTCGGCCGGCCGTTCGTTTCGGCGCGGGTGAGCGCCTGTCCGTCGACTATCCGGCGCGGTCTCTACTTCCTGATTAAACTTTTATATGAATACAGTTTGAATGAACCGCAAATAGAAGGTGAAATTAAGCGACCGTTAGCTGCGTCTTCTCAAGAGCATCAAGGCTGCGCCGGTCGGATAGAACGAAACATTAGGCAAGGCGCTTCACCCGCTGCAAACCGCGCCGCCAGATCGCCCTTTCGGTCGATCGCCGCCGGCCCTGCCTCGGCGGCGCGTTCGCGCAGCGACGTGGCGACGTCGTCCGAGGGGCGCTGGCAGAAGAGACGTGCGCAGCGGAAAATTAGTTCCGTGAAACGGCAATAATTTTTTCACCCTACGAGGCCTGATCCTTTCTTGATCTCGGGGGGAAGCACAGCAAGTGACGTTCTGAGCGTGCGCGCGCCGGAATCTGGCGCGCGACAGGCCATGCGTCATCATGGGAGTGCACGACGAATGTTGAAGATGATGAAAGCCGTGACCTCGGTCGCCTTCGCCGCCGGCCTCGCCGCGGCGCCGCTGGCGGCGGTCGCGCAGGAGCAGCCGGCGAGGTCAACCGGCAATTCGGACAACGCTCAGGACCAGCGGACGAACGAGCAGGTCCGCCGGACGCCGTCGATGGGTGGCGCCTCGCAGGAGCCCACCGGCCCGAGCGGCACCAGCATGAACAGCACCGACGCGGGCGGCGGCGTGCATCCCGTTCCGCAGGCGCCGGCCGGCGCCGGATCCGCGGCCACGTCCGGCGGGTCTGGGTCCAAGCCGGTGCCCGGCACCGATACGCGCAACTGATCTCTACGACGCGAACAAAAAGGGCCGCCGCGGTTTCCCGCGGCGGCCTTTTCTACGTTCTTCCGTCAGAGCCGCCGGCCAAGCACCAGGCCCGCGAGCGTCGCAATCAGCATCAGATTGACGACGCGCTTTCGCTGCTTTTTCGGATCAGGCGGTGGCGGCGGGGGCGCGTCACCGGCGCGAGCGCGAGCCGGCGGCGGTCGCGTGGCGTTCAGGGCCGCGCCAGCCACGCCGACCTGGGCCATGCGGCCGAACAGGGGCGACGCGACGGGCTTCGGCTTTCGCGTGCCGATCAGCGCGAGCACGGTCGCGATGAAGATCAGCACGCCGCCGACCACCACCGGGGCCCAGATCACGCCGAGCGAGGGCACGAGGCCGATGATCGCAGCAGCCGTAAGGGCGCCGAGGCCGAGAAGTCCGATCACCGCTGCGACGGCGATGAATATCGCCGTGCGCTTCAAGCGGGCGATCTTGCGCCCGAGGTTGAATGTCGCCAGTCCCGCGCCTGCCTGCATCAGCAGGCGCAACATCAGCGGCGGCTCCGGCCGAGCGCGCCGACGACGTATCCGAGCCCGAGGGCGACCAGCACGGCCGTGAGCGGATTCGCCACCACGGTGGCGCTCAGGTCGTCCGCGGCGGCCTGCGCCCGCGCCTTGGCGTCTTCCGCCGCGGCGCTGGCGCGGTTCATGCCCTCGCGTGCGGCGCTCCGGGCCGTCGCCGCGCTGTCCGACATCAGCGCCGAAAGCGTCTCCGTCAACGTCGCCACGTCCTTTCGCAGCGTCTCGAGATCAGCTTCGACCGATGATGCGCGCGCGCCGGTGGCGCCGGCGGCCCCCTGGGTGGTGTCAGACATTCAGCGATCTCCTGATCTGGTCGTCCGCCGACGCATTTCGTTCGCGTCGGAACACACTCGAGAAAGTGGCGCTCGCGGAACGTCCGCCAAGCCCCCGCGGTTCCTTGTCGGACCGGTCAGGCGCCTCGCGCGCGCTGTCCGAACAGAATGCTCTGCGCCGCCTTGTCCTGGGCGAGATCGAACGCAGGGGCCTCGACCTTCACGGCCAGCCCTCGCGCCACCGCCGGACGCGCCAGCATCGTGTCGAGCCAGCGCGCGACTTCGGGGAATTGCTTGAGGTCCTGCCCCTGCTTGTCCCAGAGCTTCGCCCAGCCGACGGCGGCCATGTCGGCGATCGAATAATCCCCGCAGATGAAGTCGCGGCCCTTCAGGCGCTGGTTCAGAACGCCGTAGAGCCTGTGCGCCTCGTTGACGTAGCGGTCGATGGCGTACTGAATCTTCTCGGGCGCGTAGTTCCGGAAGTGGTGAACCTGGCCCAGCATCGGCCCGAAGCCCCCGACCTGCCAGAACAGCCATTCCTCGACCTCGACCCGCCGGCGCTCGTCCGCCGGATAGAACTTCCCGGTCTTGCGGCCGAGATACTGCAGGATCGCCCCGGACTCGAAGATCGAGATCGGCGACCCGTCGGGGCCGTCCGGATCCACGAGCGCGGGCATCTTGTTGTTGGGCGAGATCCTCAGGAACTCGGGCGCGAACTGATCGCCCTTGCCGATGTTCACCGGGACGACGCGGTAGGGCAGGCCGCACTCCTCCAGCATGATGGTGATCTTCCATCCGTTGGGCGTCGGCCAGTAATGCAGCTCGATCGGCGCCGTCGTCGCTTCGGCCATGGCTCAGGTCCTTTCGCGTTTCCGTTGGCGCTCAAGCTAAGCGGGGAGGGCGCTGCCGCAAGGGACGGTTCGACGCGCCTCCCTGGGACGCCACGGCAGGTGCGCGACCGCCTGCAACCGCCTATCGTTGTGCGGAACCTCGCGACACGGTGCCTATGCTCGACAAACTGGACTTTCTTCTCGCGCTCGCTCAGGAGCGCCATTTCGGCCGCGCTGCGGAAGCCTGCGGCGTCACGCAGCCCACGCTGTCCGCCGGCGTCAAACAACTCGAGGACCAGCTTGGCGTTCGGCTGGTGGAGCGCGGTTCGCGCTTCCACGGCTTCACGCCGGAAGGCGAGCGCGCGCTCGACTGGGCGCGGCGGATCGTCGGCGACGCCCGCGCCATGCGCCAGGACATCGACGCGCTGAAGCGCGGCGTGGTCGGCCACCTGCGGATCGCCGTGATCCCGACCGCCTTGCCGATGGTGGCGCAGCTGACCACGCCCTTCCGGGCGAAGCACAAGGATGTGCGCTTCACGATCCTCAGCAGCACGAGCCTCGACATCGGCACCGCGCTCGACAATCTCGAGATCGACGCCGGCATCACCTATCTCGACAACGAGCCGATCGCGCGCGTCTCGGCGGTTCCGATCTGGCGCGAGGGCTACAGGCTGCTGACGTCGGCGGACGGCCCCCTCGGGGACCGGGATACCGTGACATGGCGGGAGGTCGGACGGCTGCCGCTCTGCCTCCTCACCACCGACATGCAGAACCGGCGGATCGTCGAGGGCCTGCTGCGCGAGGCGGGGGTCGCGCCCGCGCCCACTCTCGAATCGAACTCGACGGTCGTGCTGTTCGCGCATGTGCGCACCGGCGCCTGGGCCAGCGTTATGCCGCAGAGCTTCGGCGAGACGATGGGATTGCCCCCGAACGTGCGGTCGATTCCCATCGTGGAGCCTGAGGTGGTGCACACGGTGGGGCTGGTGGTCCCGCATCGCGAGCCCATGACGCCCGCCACCAAAGCCCTCGTGGCGGAGGCCAAGACGCTCGCCGCTAAGGTCGCCGCCCTGCGCGCTCCGGCCGAGGATGCGTCATAGAAATCCTCTATGACGCGACGAGACATGCGAATTGATCCGGCAGTAAGGAGGACCCACTCTCTGAAATAAGAAAAATTATATGGAGGAGCGCCGCAGCATGACCATGGGACATTCGGTCACCGCCGTCGCGCGCGGACGTTACGAGGCGTGGACGCCTAGTCGCGGCTCGGAGATCATCACCGAGCACCTTCCGCTGGAAGGCGCCGCGATGCCCATCCTTCATGCGATGCAGGCGACCTTCGGCTATGTGCCGCAGGACGCAGTCCCGATGATCGCGAGCGCGCTGAACCTGTCGCGCGCAGAGGTCCACGGGACCCTGACGTTCTACCATGACTTCCGTCACGAGCCCGCCGGCAAGCATGTCGTGAAGGTCTGCGTGGCCGAGGCCTGCCAGGCCGCAGGCGGCCGCGCGACCGCCGCCAAGATCTCCGAGACGCTGAACGTCGGCTATGGCGAGACCCGGCCGGACGGGCAGGTGACGCTGGAGCCGATCTACTGCCTCGGCCTGTGCAGCTGCGCGCCCGCCGCGATGGTCGACGGCCGGCTGATCGGCCGCATCGATGACGAGGAGATCGAAGAGATCGCCGCGGAGTGCCGGGCATGACGACGCGCATCTACGTCCCCGGCGACGCGGGCGCGGTCGCTCTCGGCGCCGACAAGGTCGCGAAGGCGCTGGCTGACGCGCTGGAGCGCCGCGGGGTCGACGCGCAGATCGTGCGCAACGGCTCGCGCGGCATGTTCTGGCTGGAGCCGCTGGTCGAGGTGGTCACGCCCGCAGGGCGCGTCGGCTACGGTCCCGTCAAGGCGCGGGACGTCGAGACGCTGCTTGACGCCGGCCTGCTCGAGGGCAAGGGCGACGCGCTCCGCCTCGGCGACGTCGAGAAGATCCCGTTCTTCGCCAAGCAGGAGCGGTTCACCTTCAAGCGCGTCGGCCTTACCGATCCGGTGTCGCTGGACGACTACCGCGCCCATGGCGGGTACAAGGGCCTCGAGCGGGCGATCGAGCTCGGCGCCGCGGCGACGGTCGAGGAGGTCTTCGACTCCGGCCTGCGCGGCCGCGGCGGCGCGGGCTTCCCGACCGGCATCAAGTGGCGCACCGTCGCCCAGTGCCCTCCCGGCCAGAAGTACATCGTCTGCAACGCGGACGAAGGCGACAGCGGGACGTTCGCCGACCGGATGATCATGGAGGGCGATCCCTTCCAGCTGATCGAGGGCATGACGATCGCGGGTCTCGCAGTCGGCGCCACCAAGGGCTACGTCTACTGCCGCTCTGAATACCCGCACGCGGTCGTGGCGATGAACAGAGCGATCAAGGTCGCCCGCATGGCGGGTTATCTCGGCCGCAGCGTCGCCGGCTCGGACTACGCCTTCGACATGGAAGTGCGGGTCGGGGCAGGGGCCTATGTGTGCGGCGAGGAGACCTCGCTGCTCGAGAGTCTCGAGGGCAGGCGCGGCCTGGTCCGCGCCAAGCCGCCGCTGCCGGCCCACAAGGGCCTGTTCGGCAAGCCGACGGTCATCAACAACGTCATCTCGCTGGCCTCCGTGCCGTTCATCCTGGCGGAGGGCGCCAAGGCCTATGCGGACGTCGGCTTCGGCCGCTCGCGCGGCACCATGCCGATCCAGCTAGCCGGCAACGTCAAGTATGGCGGCCTCTACGAGATCGCCTTCGGCGTGACGCTCGGCGAACTGGTCGACGAGGTCGGCGGCGGCACGTTCACCGGCCGGCCGGTTCGGGCCGTGCAGGTCGGCGGGCCGCTCGGCGCGTATTTCCCGCGCTCCTACTTCGATACGCCGTTCGATTACGAGGCCTTCGCCAAGCGCGACGGGCTGATCGGGCATGGCGGCATCGTCGTGTTCGACGACAGCGTCGACATGGTCGAGCAGGCGCGCTTCGCGATGGAGTTCTGCGCCATCGAGAGCTGCGGGAAATGCACTCCCTGCCGCATCGGCTCCACCCGTGGCGTCGAGATGCTCGATCAGGTCATCGCCGGCGGCGCGGGGCGCGAGCGAGCGCTCACGATCGTCGAAGACCTCTGCCACACGATGAAGCTGGGATCGCTCTGCGCGCTCGGCGGCTTCACGCCGTATCCGGTGATGAGCGCCATCACCCATTTCCCCGAAGATTTCGGGCGTGGCCCGGCCATGCTCGCAGCGGAGTGAGGGAAACGTCATGAGCCTCATCCAAGAGATCGATTACGGCACGCCCGCCTCGAAGGCGGAGAAGACCGTCAGCCTGATGATCGACGGCCAGCAGGTCACGGTTCCGGAAGGAACCTCGATCATGCGGGCGGCGATGGAGATCAACAACGAGATCCCCAAGCTCTGCGCGACCGACTCGGTGGAGGCGTTCGGCTCCTGCCGGCTCTGCCTCGTCGAGATCGAGGGGCGCGCCGGCACGCCGGCCTCCTGCACCACTCCCGTGATGGACGGCATGGTGGTGAAGACCCAGACGCCCCGGCTGAAGCAGCTGCGCAAGGGCGTCATGGAGCTCTACATCTCCGACCACCCGCTCGATTGCCTGACCTGCTCGGCGAACGGCGACTGCGAGTTGCAGGACATGGCCGGCGTCGTGGGCCTTCGCGAGGTCCGCTACGGCTATGAGGGCGAGAACCACATCGTCTCCAAGAAGGACGAGTCGAACCCCTACTTCACCTATGATCCGTCGAAGTGCATCGTCTGCTCGCGCTGCGTGCGGGCCTGCGAGGAGGTGCAGGGCACCTTCGCGCTGACGATCTCCGGCCGCGGCTTCGAAAGCCGCGTCTCCGCCGGCATGGACGAGCCCTTCATCACGTCGGAATGCGTGTCCTGCGGCGCCTGCGTGCAGGCCTGCCCGACGGCGACGCTTCAGGAGAAATCGGTCTACGACATCGGCACGCCGGAGCACTCCGTCGTCACCACCTGCGCCTATTGCGGCGTCGGCTGCTCCTTCAAGGCCGAGATGCGCGGCGACGAGCTCGTCCGCATGACGCCGTGGAAGGACGGCAAGGCGAACCGTGGCCACTCCTGCGTCAAGGGCCGCTTCGCCTATGGTTACGCGCAGCACCAGGACCGCATCCTCAAGCCGATGATCCGCGCCAACATCACGGATCCGTGGCGTGAGGTCTCGTGGGAGGAGGCGATCTCCTACACGGCATCCGAGTTCAAGCGCATCCAGGGCAAGTACGGCCGCTCGTCGGTCGGCGGCATCACCTCGTCGCGCTGCACGAACGAAGAGACCTACCTGGTCCAGAAGCTGGTCCGCGCCGGCTTCGGCAACAACAATGTCGACACCTGCGCCCGCGTCTGCCACTCGCCGACGGGCTACGGCCTGAAGACGACGTTCGGCACCTCGGCCGGCACGCAGGACTTCGACTCGATCGAGCAGACCGACGTGATCTTCGTGATCGGGGCGAACCCGACCGACGGCCATCCGGTGTTCGGCTCGCGCATGAAGAAGCGGCTGCGCCAGGGCGCGCGGCTGATCGTGGTCGATCCGCGCCGCATCGATCTGGTGAAGAGCCCGCACATCCAGGCCGACTTCCACCTGCCGCTGCGTCCGGGCACGAACGTGGCACTGGTGACCGCGTTCGCGCATGTGATCGTGACCGAGGGCCTCGTGAACGAGGAGTTCGTCCGGGAGCGGGCGGACCTCGACACCTTCCATGAGTGGACGGAGTTCGTCTCGGAGGAGCGCCATTCGCCGGAGGCGACGGAAGGCGTGACGGGCGTGCCGGCGCACCTCGTGCGTGAGGCCGCGCGGCTCTATGCGACCGGCGGCAACGCCGCGATCTTCTATGGCCTCGGCGTCACGGAGCACAGCCAGGGCACCACGACCGTGATGGCGATCGCCAACCTCGCCATGGCGACCGGCAACATCGGTCGCGAGGGCGTCGGCGTGAACCCGCTGCGCGGCCAGAACAACGTGCAGGGCTCGTGCGACATGGGCTCGTTCCCGCACGAGTACCCGGGCTACCGCCATGTCAGTCAGGACGACACCCGCGAGCTCTATGAAAAGCTCTGGGGCGTGCCGCTCGATCCGGAGCCCGGCTTGCGCATTCCCAACATGCTCGACGCCGCCGTCGACGGCACCTTCAAGGGCCTCTACGTGCAGGGCGAGGACATCGCCCAGTCCGACCCGGACGCCCAGCATGTCATCGGCGGCCTGAAGGCGATGGAGTGCGTCGTCGTGCAGGACCTGTTCCTGAACGAGACCGCGAACTACGCCCATGTGTTCCTGCCGGGCTGCTCCTTCCTCGAGAAGGACGGCACCTTCACCAACGCCGAGCGGCGCATCCAGCGCATCCGCAAGGTGATGGCGCCCAAGAACGGCTATGGCGACTGGGAGATCACGCTGATGATCGCCAAGGCCATGGGCTACGAGATGGACTACAGCCATCCGTCCGAGATCATGGACGAGATCGCCGCCTCCACGCCGAGCTTCAATGGCGTCTCCTTCGCCAAGCTGGAGGAGCTCGGCTCGGTGCAGTGGCCCTGCAACGAGGAGGCGCCGGAAGGCACGCCGACCATGCACATCGGCGAGTTCGTCCGCGGCAAGGGCAACTTCGTCATCACCGAATATGTGGCGACGGATGAGAAGGTCGGGCCGCGCTTCCCGCTGCTTCTCACCACGGGGCGCATCCTCAGCCAGTACAATGTCGGTGCGCAGACCCGCCGCACCGAGAACTCGCGGTGGCACGAGGAGGATCGGCTCGAGATCCATCCGGTGGACGCGGAGGATCGCGGCGTCCGCGACGGCGACTGGGTGACGCTGCGCAGCCGCGCGGGCGAGACGAGCTTGCGGGCCCTGATCACCGACCGGGTGGCGCCGGGCGTCGTCTACACGACGTTCCACCATCCGAACACGCAGGCGAACGTCATCACCACCGACTTCTCCGACTGGGCGACGAACTGTCCGGAATACAAGGTGACGGCCGTGCAGGTCGCGCCCTCGAACGGGCCGAGCGCATGGCAGGAGGAGTATGAGGAGCACTCCCGGCTCAGCCGCCGCATCCTGGCGGAAGCCGCAGAGTAGGCCTCGTCGGAAGGTCATCCCGGACGGCGCGTGGGCGCCGCTCCGGGATCGCCTTGAGATGAAGCCCGGCGCGGCGCGCGATCCCAGTTCTCGTCGCCTACCTTGCGCCGGGATGACGTCGTATGATCGGTCATGACCAACCTTCCGCCCGCCGTCGTCCGCATCTCCCGCACCGTCTGGCGCGACGGCGTCGCGCGCGAGACTTCTGAGCGCGCAAGCCCGGCCGAGACCGCGATCGCGATCGTCTATGACGGCGGGACCGAAGCCGTGATGATGGCGAGCCCCCAGGACGTGGAGGACTTCGCCATCGGCTTCAGCCTGACCGAAGGCATCATCGGCGCGCCCGAGGAGATCGAAAGCCTCGAGGTCGTCGAGCATGCCGACGCGGGGCTGGAAGCGCGCATGTGGCTCAAGCGAGGGCTGGGCGAGCGGTTGGGACGGCGGCGGCGCAATCTCGCCGGTCCGACCGGCTGCGGCCTCTGCGGCATCGACAGCCTCGAGCAGGCCGTGAAGCCCGCCCGCCGCGTCGAGGCAGGGCGGACCTTCTCCGCCAGCGAGATCCACGAGGCGCTCGAAGCACTGAGCCGCGCACAGGCGCTCAATCACGCGACCCGCGCCGTGCACGCCGCGGGCTTCTTCCGCCCCGAGGCCGGCCTCATCGCCGTCCGCGAGGACGTCGGACGACACAACGCGCTCGACAAGCTCGCCGGCGCCCTTGCGCGTGCGGGCGAGGGCGCCGAGGACGGCTTCGTGGTCCTCACGAGCCGGGTGTCGGTCGAGATGATCCAGAAGGCCGCCGTGGTCGGCGTCGGCCTCGTCGTGGCGGTCTCGGCGCCGACGGCGCTCGGCGTGCGGATGGCCGATGAGGCCGGCATCACGCTGGCCGCCATCGCCCGGTCGGACGGCTTCGAAGTCTTCACGCATCACCATCGCATCATCGCCGCCGAGCCGGAGAAGCTCGCGGCCGGAGGAGCCGGACAATGACCGCACAGCCGGGCAGCGCGGGCGTCGCTGAGGCGCAGGGCCACCACCACAAGACGACGCTCGATCGCCTGATCTACATGGCGAACCAGATTGGCTGGTTCTTCAAGAGCCAGCCCAAGGAGAAGGTCGTCCCCGGCGTGCTGGACCACATCCAGCATTTCTGGGACCCGCGCATGCGTGCCGAAATCTTCCGCCACATCGACGCGACCGGCGGGCGGGGGCTCGAGCCGCATGTTCTCGAAGCGCTCACGATCCTGAAGCAGGCGGCCGAGGGCAAACGCCCCACCCGCGGCGAGGCCGAGAAGGTGCCGACGGACCAGCCGCGCACGGGCGAGGCGTCACAGGACCATCCGGGTCCGACGAAGGACAAGGCTGGGCTGGCGCGGGTCGAGGAGCGCGACGCCTAGGTGGGGCTGTCGACGCCGGCGCCGGCGCTATCTCCGACCCACCTCAGCATCTCGGGTCGGTGATATGGAACCTGCGCGCAAGCCGCTTTTCTCCGTGGTCCGCTGGACGCCGTCCTGGCGGCTGCCGGAGTTCGGCACGCTCGTCGCCTTCCTGGTGTGTTCGGCGCTCGCATTCGCCTTTCTGCGCATCAGCGACAACATGGCGGAAGGCGACACCCGCGCCTTCGACGAGGCCATACTGCTCGCGCTGCGTGACCCTGCCGACCGGGCGCGCCCGATCGGGCCGCAGTGGCTGGAGATCATGATGGCCGACGTCACGGCGCTTGGCGGCGTGACGGTGCTGACGCTTCTGACCGTGCTGGTCGTGTCCTACCTCCTGGTGACCCGACGGTTCGCGAACGCGGCGCTGGTCGCCGGGTCCGTGATCGGCGGGGCGATCCTCACCAATCTGTTGAAGAACGTCTTCGCGCGGCCGCGGCCCGATCTGGTCGATCATCTGGTGGCAGTTCACTCGATGAGCTTCCCCAGCGGCCACGCCATGGGAGCGGCCGCGACCTTCCTGACGCTCGGCGCCCTGTTGGCGCGGACCGAACGCAAGAAGGTCGTGCGCGGCTACATCTTCGCGGTGGCCGGCCTGCTGACGCTGATGGTCGGCTTCAGCCGCGTGTTCCTCGGCGTGCACTATCCGACGGACGTGCTCGCGGGCTGGACCCTCGGCGCCGCCTGGGCCCTGCTGTGCTGGATGATCGCCCGCTGGCTCAAGCCGCGCGACAATGAGACTCAATCCGGCTGAGGCGATGCGGCCCGATCTTGGCCGCTGAGGAACGGGACCGTATCAGAGGCCATGGCTGTTCCGATCGCGCTCACCATCGCGGGCTCCGATTCCTCGGGCGGCGCGGGGATTCAGGCTGACCTCAAGACCTTCTCGGCGCTTGGCGTCTATGGCGCTTCCGCGATCGTCGCCCTGACGGCGCAGAACACCCGTGGCGTGACCGCCATCCATGACGCCCCGCCCCAGTTCATCGCTGCGCAGATCGACGCCGTGATGGAGGACCTGGCCGTCGGGGCGGTGAAGATCGGCATGGTTTCGCGTGCCGAGTCGATCGAGACGATCGCAGACGCCCTGGTCCGTCACCGCGTCGAGAAGGTCGTCATCGACCCGGTCATGATCGCGTCCTCCGGCGCCCGCCTGCTCGCCGGCGACGCGATCGAGGCGCTGCGGTCGCGTCTGGCTCCTCTGGCGCTGTTGCTCACACCAAATCTTCCCGAGGCGGCGGCGCTGCTCGATTGCGATCCCGCGGGCAGCGAGGAGGAGATGGCGGAGCAGGGGCGGGCGCTCCAGCGCCTCGGCGCCCGCGCGGTGCTGGTCAAGGGCGGCCATGCCGACGGCCCGGAAAGCGTCGACGTGCTGATCGCCCCCGACGGTTCGGCGAGCCGGATAACGGGGCCGCGCCTGCGCACCAAGAATACGCATGGCACGGGCTGCACCGTGTCATCCGCGATCGCGGCCAAGCTCGCGCAGGGCGCGGCCCTCGACGACGCGGTGCGGGCCGCCCGGTCCTATCTCGCCGAGGCGCTCGCCGCCGCCGATGGGCTCTCGGTCGGCAGCGGCCACGGCCCGGTGCATCATTTCGTCCGGTGGTGGTCGCCCGACGACTGCTGACGCTTGCGACAAACCCTCGACCCGAATAGCGTCCGGCCTGACGAACGCGTGTTCGACGCTTCAAACAACGGGAAGAATGATGGCCGGGCGGGGGCGGACCGATCTCGAGACGGGGGCGCACTTCGTCTCGGGCCAGCTGGGCAAGACGGTCCAGAGGCTTCGGAAGGCCTACAACTTCTCCCTTTCCGAACTCGCCGAGCAGTCCGGCGTCGCGAAGTCGATCATCAGCCAGATCGAGCGTAACGAGACGAACCCGACGCTCGCCACCATCTGGCGCTTGTCCCAGGCGCTCGACGTGTCGATCGATCGCGTGCTGGCCTCCGCGGATGAAGAACCCTTCGTCGAGAAGCTCGCGCGCCGCGACACGCCGCATATCGTGTCCGACGACGGCAAGATGCGGCTGTCGATCATCGGCTGGATCAAGACCGTGGAGTGGCTGCAGTGGTATGACGTCACCGCGGAGCCGGGCGGCGCTCTGGAGTCGGAAGGGCACCAGCGCGGTTCGCTGGAATGCCTCTCGGTGCTTTCCGGCGAGGCGGAGGTGACGGTCGCGGGCGTCGTGGAACACGCGAAAGCAGGCGAAACGCTCCGCTACCGGTGCGACAGGCCGCACGTCGTGCGGGCCGTCGGCAACGAGCCGTTGCACGCCACCATGGTGTGCATCATGAAAGCGGCCGTCATGGAATGAGCCGGCGCGCGCAGCGTCGCCTGGTCCAGCCGCGTCGCGCCATCGGCTCGCGCCCTGGTCGCGAGGGGTGGGGAGCGCGCCGCTGATCGAGAGCGCGGATTTCGGTCGGCGCGACGCCCCGCACGCGGGCCTTAATGGAGATCGCCGCGATCATCGATCTGCTCGGACACCAGGAACTTCTGCTCAGCGGCCTGCACGTGACCTTCGCGGCCGCTGTGACGGTCCACGCGCTGATGAACAAGCGCGACGTCCGCGCGGCGATCGGCTGGATCGGCATCTCGTGGTTCTCGCCCTTCCTCGGGGCGCTGCTCTACGTCGCCTTCGGCATCAACCGCGTGCATCGGCGCGCCCGCAGGCTGCGGGGGCGTCATTCGCGCCATGCCCGCCACCGGACGGGCGGCGGGGCGCCGAGCCCCCAGGCGGAGCGTCTGCAGATCGCCGTCGGCGCGATTACAGGCCTGGACGTCGAACCTGCGGCCGTCGAGCAGATCCTGCACTGCGGCGACGAGGGCTATCCGCAGATGGTGGCGGCGATCGACCAGGCCGCTCGCTCGGTCGATCTCGCGACCTTCATCTTCCGCGTCGACGAGGCCGGGCTGCCGTTCGTGCAGGCGCTCGCCCGGGCCCACCGCCGCGGCGTCGCGGTTCGCGTGCTGATCGACGGGATGGGCGGCGGCTTCTTCCGCTCGCCCGCCTATCACGCGCTGCGGCGGGAGGGCGTGCCGGCGGCAAGATTCCTGCATTCCATCTGGCCGTGGAAGATGCCGCTGCTCGATCTGCGGCTGCACAAGAAGGCGCTGATCGTGGACGGGGAAACCGCGTTCGTCGGGGGTCTGAACATCGGCGCGGAGAACCTGAGGGACTGGCCCTCCAAATGCCCGGTGCACGACGTCCATTTCCGGCTGTCCGGACCGATCGTGCGGCAGATCGCGGAGGGCTTCGACGACGATTGGCATTTCACGACCGGCGAACCTTTGCGCAAGCCGCACGTTCCTCACCCGACGGAGGCGCATCGGGCGTTCGCCCGCGCGATCGCCTCCGGTCCGGACCAGTCCGTCGATCAGCTCGTGCTGGTGCTTCTCTCCGCGATCGCTTCGGCGCGCCGCTCGATCAACATAGCGACGCCCTATTTCCTGCCCGAGGAACAGCTACTTACGGCGTTGCAGCTTGCGGCTCTGAGAGGGGTGAAGGTTTGCCTGGTCATGCCGGCCGTCAACAATCACCGGCTCGTCGCCTGGGCGAGCAGCGCCCATATCTCGCCGCTGATTGAAGCAGGATGCCAGCTCTGGCGGTCGCCTCCGCCGTTCGACCATTCCAAGCTGATGACGGTGGATGACGAGTGGAGCCTGATCGGAAGCGCGAACTGGGACAGCCGCAGCCTCCGGCTGAACTTCGAGCTGACAGTGGAGTTCTACGATCCGGAGTTCGCGCGGCAGCTCTCGGGGATCATCAAGGAGAAATGCGGGGAGCGCATCACGGCGGCGGAGGTCGACGGTCGCCATCTCATCACGAAATTGCGGGACGCCTCGGCCAGGCTGATGTCCCCCTACATCTGAAAGGGTCGAGGTCCGCTTGAGAGTCGCGTCCTACAACATACACAAGTGCCGCGGAACGGATGGTCAGGTGCGGCCCGACCGGATCGTCCAGGTGCTGAAGGAGATCGGCCCGCAACTCGTCGCCCTGCAGGAGGTCGACCACCGGTTCGGTCAACGCATCGGCCTTCTCGATCCGGTCGCGCTGAAACGTGAGGCGGGGCTGCACCTGCTTGCGCAATCCGACGCCCCCGAAGGCCACGGCTGGCATGGCAACGCGTTGCTGGTCGCGGGCGAGCCCGTGCATTACCGAAGGCTGCGGCTGCGGCTTCCGGGCATCGAGCCGCGCGGGGCGATCATCTCGGAGCTCGATCTCGGGGAGGGGCAGTTCCGCGTCATCGCCGCCCATTTCGGCCTGCTGCGGCGATCGCGCGTAAGCCAGGCGAACGCGTTGCTATCGGCCTTCAAGGACCTGCCGCCGATGCCCACGATCCTGCTCGGCGACCTCAACGAATGGCGGCGCAAGCGAAGGTCGGCTCTCAACGTGTTCGAGCCGCTGTTCGGCGAGGCCCACCCGCTGCCGAGCTTTCCCTCCCGGAGGCCGATCTTCCCGCTGGACCGGATCATCGGCTGGCCGCGCGGGCTGATCAACGATCTCGCGGTCCACAACACGCCGCTCGCCCGCAAGGCGTCCGATCACCTCCCGCTGGTCGCCCGGATCGACCTTTCGGCGCGGGTGAGCGACGTCCGCAGCGCGGCCTGATCCCCGAGGGTCAGCCGACCGCGGCGGGCGCTTCTGCGGGTCCCGGCGCGGTCTGCCAGCCGAGATCGGGGAGCATGACGATGCGATTGCCGCGCAAGTCGGCGGCGCAGCTCAGAAAACCGCGCTCCTCCATATAGGTGAGCAGGCGCCTGGCGCGTCCCGTCGAGCGCGTGCCATAGGCGCGGGCGATCTCCGCGTCGGACGGGCAGGGATGCTTGCCATGGGCGGCCTGCGCGATCAGCAGGAACACGCCGCGGACATCTTCGGGGAGCGCTGCGGCGACGAGCGTCGCCTGGTCCCAGTCGGATGAGGCGACGGAGCCCTGATCCAGCCCCGCCTTGGCGAGCGCGAGCTCGCGCCGGAAACGCGGCAGGTCCGGCGCATCGCCCGGCAGCCGGGCGATGCGGCAGCGGACCAGAAAGTCCTGATAGAGCAGCGACACGGGCTGAAAGCCGGCGTCCGGCTCCGCCATCATCTCGGCCATGATCGTCGCGATCGTCGCCTCCCGCTCCGCGCCGGCGAACAGATCCGCCGGCGGCGGGGGCGCGTCGGCGTCGACCCGCGGCTGCGAGAGCTGCGCCAGAACGTCCGCGACCGAGGCTGTCGCGGGCGTGGGGCGGGGACGGATCTCGTCCGCTCCCCGGCGGAAGATCAGCCCTGCGGCGTCCTCGCCGGCCTCCGGCAGCGGCGTCAGCTTGGGCCCGCCGCCGCGCGCCTCGGTCTTGACCGGGCCGATTGCGACCCGCTCCGGCTTGCGGCCGATGGCGGGGCCGAGCGCGACGAACTGGCCGCGGTCCAGGTTCCGGAATGTCTCGGCCTGCCGACGTTCCATGCCGAGGAGGTCGGCGGCGCGGCTCATGTCGATGTCGAGGAAGGTGCGGCCCATCAGGAAATTGCTGGCTTCCGCCGCGACGTTCTTGGCGAGCTTCGCGAGCCGCTGCGTGGCGATGACGCCCGCCAGGCCGCGCTTGCGGCCGCGACACATCAGGTTCGTCATGGCGCCCAGCGATTGCCGCCGCGACTCCTCCTCCGCCTCGCTCGAGGCCGCCGGCGCGAACAGCTGCGCCTCGTCGACGACGACGAGGGCCGGGTACCAGTTGTCGCGGTCGGCGTCGAACAGGCCGTTCAGGAAAGCCGCCGCCGCCCGCATCTGGCGGTCGACGTCGAGACCCTCGAGGTTGAAGATCACGGAGACGCGGTGCCGGCGCACGCGCTCGGCGATCGCCGTGAGCTCGCGCTCCACGCTGGCCGCGTCGATGACGACATGGCCGAACTCGTCGGCGAGCGTGACGAAGTCGCCCTCAGGGTCGATGACGCATTGCTGCACCCAGGGGGCGCTCTGCTCGAGCAGGCGACGCAGAAGATGCGACTTCCCCGAGCCCGAGTTGCCCTGCACCAGCAGACGCGTCGCGAGCAGTTCCTCGAGGTCGAAGACGGCGCGCTGCCCGCCGGACCGCGCGCCGATGTCGATGCCGACCGTCATTCACTTCCCAGTCGCCCTTGGACCGCGGACCGTGCCGCATCGCGGCGCCGGCGTCGCGGGTCAGGCGAAGGTTTTCCCCAGGAAGCTGGCGCCGGCGGGCGCCGGCGCGCCGCCTCAGCGTGCGAAGTCGAAGCCGCTCGGATAGGCGTGGGACGGCTGCGCGCCGACTTCCTCGCGGAAGGCCACCACCGTCTGCCGCTGCTCGCCAAGCCCTTCGATCCCGAGACGCATCACGTCGCCGGGCTTGAGATAGGTCGGCGGCGTCATCCCCATGCCGACCCCGGGGGGCGTGCCGGTGGTGACCACGTCGCCCGGGTCGAGCGCCATGAACTGGCTGATGTAGCTGACCAGATAGGAGATCTTGAAGATCATCGTCGACGTGTTGCCGGTCTGGGCGCGCCGGCCGTTGATGTCGAGGAACATCTCCAGATTGTCGAGGTCGCCGATCTCGTCCAGCGTCACGAGCCACGGCCCGAGAGGGCCAAAGGTCGGGCAGCCCTTGCCCTTGGTCCACTGGCCGGAGCGCTCCGTCTGGAAGTAGCGCTCGGAGACGTCGTTGCAGACGCAGAGGCCTGCGACGTGGGACAGCGCGTCCTCCTCGGAGACGTAGAGCGCGCGGTCGCCGATCACGAAGGCGAGCTCGACTTCCCAGTCCACGCGCTGGTGCCCACGGGGGAGCATCACGTCGTCGTTCGGGCCGACGATGCAGTTCGGCGCCTTGTTGAACAGGATCGGCTCGCGCGGAATCCGCAGCCCGGTCTCGGCGGCGTGGTCGGCGAAGTTGAGGCCCACGCCGATGAAGTTGCGCACGCCGCCGACGCACGGCCCGAGGCGCGCATCCGTCGGAACGAGCGGGAGGCTCGATGCGTCGACGCTGCGAATGCGGTCGAGGCCCGCCTTTGTGAGAGTCGCGCCGGCGATGTCCGGCGCCACGTCGCTCAGGTCCCGGATGGCGCCGTCGGCGTCGATCAGGCCGGGCCGCTCGGCGCCAGCCTCTCCGAATCGCACGAGCTTCATCGACGTCTCCCCGTTTGTGCCGCGTCTAAAGCGGTTGGTTGAAACCGTTTTAGCGACTCAAGCGGCGCAGCCAAGCGGCTCGTCCCCGTCCAAAAGGCGGGGGCATGAGCCCATTTGCCGGCTAACGCTGTGAAATGTGGTGCGATAGAGTCACAATTGCGGCCAAAGAGCGCGAGCGCGGCCGAGCGCCGATTGCGGGATGAGGCCCCGGCTTCCACCCTTCTCCGCGAAGCCGTGAATCGCGGCGAGATCAGGGTCCCCGAGGGGGCCGCCCCGGGGGAATCATGTCGTACACGTCACGCCGCAGCCGCCCATGGCTCGCCACCGCGGCTACTGTCCTGGTCTGCGCGTCCTCCACTCCGGCGTTCGCCGGGGCGTTCGCCATCCGCGAACAGAGCGCGAGCGGGCAGGGCGCTTCCTTTGCCGGCATGGCTGCGGGCGGCGGCGATACGATCTCGGGGATGTTCTGGAACCCCGCCGTGGTGAACCAAGTGGAGGCCTACCAGGGCGAGCAGCACCTCACGGGCATCTTCCCGTCCTCGAAGATCGACATCGACGCCTCGACCCCGACCGCCATCTTCGGGAACAGCGGCGACATCGGCAAGAACGCGGTTCTGATCGCGGGCTACAACGCCTACCGGATCAACGAGAAGGTGGCGATCGGCCTCTCGATGAACACGCCCTTCGGGCTGGCGACGGACCCCCGCAGCAACTGGGGCGGGCAGGTCTACGCGCGGTCGTCGCGGGTGCGCTCGATCAACGCGGCCCCGACCGTGGGGTACACGGTCAACGATTGGCTCAGCGTCGCGGCCGGTGTGCAGATACAGTATTTCGACATCCGCCTGCGCCAGGCCTTCATTGGCCTCGGGGGGGGCGCGACCCTGCCGGGAGCGGGCTCGGCGTCGCTCAAGGCCGACGACGTAGGCGTCGGCTTCACGGCGGGCTTCACCGTGAAGCCGGCGGAAGGAACCGAGCTCGGCGTCGGCTTCCGGTCTGCGATCAAGCACAGCCTCAAGGGCGACCTCTATTTCCCGACGCCGGGCTTCCCGGACGCCAAGATCAAGGGGAACGTCACGCTTCCGGAGACGGTCTCGATCGGCCTGAGGCAGAAGCTGAACGAGCAGTTCACCATGCTGGCCGGGCTCGAATGGACGAACTGGAGCCGCCTCGATCGGGTCCGGGTCAAAAGCCGCACGGGCGGCGGCACCGTGACGACACTGCCCTTCGACTATACGGATGCGTGGTTCTTCTCGGTCGGCGGCGAATACGCCTACTCGCCTGAGCTGACGCTGCGGTCCGGCGTGGCGTACGAGCTGTCGCCGATCAACGACAAGAACCGCAGCAACCGGCTGCCGGACGACGACCGCTGGTGGCTGTCGGCGGGCACCTCGTACAAGTACAGCGACCGCTTCACCTTCGATCTCGGCTATTCCTACATCTTCGTTCCGAACAAGTCGAAGATCGAGATCAATCCCGGGGATTCGGACGCTTTCCCGGGACAGGCCTTCACCTATCGGGCTCAGGCGAAGACGGACATCCACATCGTTTCGGCGGCCGTTCGATACAAGTTCGGCGGCAGCGCGCCGGCGGCGCTCGTCCTCAAGGACTGAGCGCGCCTGCTGTCGCCGATCAGGGCCGGCCCTTGGGGGAGGGCCGGCCCTTCTTTTTTGCGCCAGCCGGGCGACTGGCCGCCGGCCTAGAACGCGCCCGGGAAGGCGCCGCCGTCTATCAGGATGTTCTGGCCCGTCACGTAGCCGGCGTGGCGTGAGCACAGGAACGCGCAGAGCTGGCCGAACTCTTCCGGGTCGCCGAAGCGGCGGGCCGGCACCAGCGAGCGGCGGCGTTCTGCGACCTCTTCCTCAGTCCGCCCGGTGAGACGCGCTTCCGCGGGGAAGCCGCCGCGCAGCCGGTCCGTGTCGAACATGCCTGGCAGGATGGCGTTGATCGTCACGTTGCGGTCCGCCACCGTTCGGGCGACGCCCGCCATGAAGGCGGTCAATCCCGCCCGCGCCCCGCTCGACAGGTCGAGGCCGGTGATCGGCGCCTTCACGGAGGCCGACGTGATGTTCACGATCCGGCCGAAACCGCGATCCGCCATGCCGTCGATCACCCGCTGGATCAGCTCGATCGGCGTGACCATGTTCGCCACGACGCCGTCCAGCATCGCCTCCCGGCTCAGCTCGCGAAAATCCTTCCGGGGCGGCCCGCCATTGTTGTTCACCAGGATGTCCGGCTCCGGGGCCGCCTTCAGCAACGCCTCCTGGCCCTCGAAAGTCGACACGTCCGCCACGACCGCGATCACCTCCGCGCCGGTCTCCGCGCGGATCTCGGACGCGGTGCGTTCGAGACGCGCCCCGTCGCGTCCGTTGATCACGACGCGGCAGCCCTCGGCGGCGAGCGCCGTGGCGCAAGCGCGGCCCAGGCCCTTGCTGGACGCGCAGACGATCGCAGTGCGGCCGGCGATGCCGAGATCCATTGTTCCTCCCCGCGCCGGCGTGCGGCGCATCCGATGCGAAAGAAGCCGGCCACATGGGCCGGCTTCTCTGTCTCACGGCCGGTGAGGGCCGATCAAACCCCGCTGTGGCGCCCCGCCATGAAGCCCTCGAACTCCTCGCGCTGCGCGGCTTCGTCGACGGCGCCGCGCTTGGCGCGGAGATGCGCCTCGAACGCTTCGGTGGTCTCGTCGATCTTCCGGCGCTCCTCGTCGAGGCGACGCATCTGGGCCTCGCGCCACGCGTCGAAGGCGGCGTTGCCGGTCGGGCGGCGAACGCCGGCGCTCTTGGGCGCGAACTCGTCCCGGAAATTGCGGCTCATGTCTTCGGCTGCGCGCCGGAACTTGGTCAAAGCGCCATCGCCGCCGCGCGCCCAGGCCATGATGCGTTCGCCCCAAAGGACATAGGCGATCATCGCCAGGCCGAGCGGCCAGAACACGACGAAGCCAATGACGGTCAGCGCAATGGTGAGCGCCGTCCAGCGATGCGGCACGCCGGGGATGGCGGCTACTTCGTCGGCATAAGGGTTCGAGGTCATCGCAGTCTCCAGAGAGGCCGCGGAAGGAGCGGCGGCCCGGTCGCCTTTTAGTTGGCCATACCAGGAAACCGCTTCAAGAGGCCTGCGACGACGATCGCTGGCGCCGCGCCGGCGCCGCGCCATCTGTCACACCAAAGCGCCGCGGACCGCAGCCCGACGCACTGTCATACGCGTGAGACGAAGTTGGCCTATTCGCCCGCATGGAAACGCAACGCGTCACAGGAGGAGCGCATTTTGAACGAGCCTGAGCCTCGACGCTTCAGAGCCTTGTTCCTTTCGGACTTCCATCTCGGCACCAAGGGCTGTCAGGCCGAGATGCTTCTCGAGTTTCTTCGCGCGCACGACGCCGACACGATCTACCTGGTGGGGGACATCGTGGATGGCTGGCGCCTCAAGCAGACCTGGTACTGGCCGCAGAGCCACAACGACGTGGTCCAGAAGCTCCTCCGCAAGGCTCGCAAGGGAGCGCGGATTTTCTACGTGCCGGGCAACCACGATGAATTCCTGCGGAAGTACTGCGGCTCGCATTTCGGCGGCATCGAGGTGCTCGAAAGCGTAGTCCACGAGACGGCGGACGGGCGCCGCTTCCTCGTCATCCACGGCGACGTGTTCGACATGGTGGTGCGTCACGCCAGATGGCTCGCGCTGCTCGGCGACTGGGCCTACGAGACGGCGCTCATCCTGAACGCCCACCTCAACGTTCTGCGTCGCCGGCTCGGGCTCAGCTACTGGTCGCTCTCCGCATGGGCGAAGCTGCGCGTGAAGAACGCCGTGAACTTCATCGGGCGATTCGAGGAGACGCTTTCCGCGGAGGCGCGCAAGCAGCGGGTCGACGGCGTCATCTGCGGCCATATCCACCACGCGACCATGCATGACATGGCCGGCGTCGCTTACGTGAACACCGGCGACTGGGTTGAAAGCTGCACCGCGGTCGTCGAACATCATGACGGCCGGTTCGAGCTCATCCGTTGGGCCGAACGTCGTTCGATGGCGAAGCCGGCGCGCGAGGCTCCGGCGGGCTCCGGCCTCCGGGCAGCCTGATCCGTCCGCCGAGGCAGGGAGAGCCGCGAGCATCAATGCGCGTTCTGGTCGTCACCGACGCCTGGCGGCCGCAAGTCAACGGCGTCGTGCGCACGATCGAGCATCTGGTTGCGCATGCGCCGGCCTTCGGCGCCGAGATCGATCTGCTCACCCCGGACGCGTTCCGCACGGTCCCGTTGCCGACCTATCCGGAGATCCGGCTGGCGCTGGCGAGCTCGGCCAGAGTGTCCCGGATGATCGAGGACAGCCGGCCCGATCACGTCCACATCACGACCGAGGGGCCGATCGGACATGCCGCGCGGCGCGCCTGCCTTCGCAGCGGACGCGCTTTCACGACGAGTTACCACACCCGGTTTCCCGAATATGTCCGCAGGCGCGCGCCAGTCCCGGAGTGGCTGACCTACGCTTGGCTCCGCCGCTTCCACAATGCGGGCGACGGCGTGATGGTCGCTACCGAGTCCCTGGCGCGTGATCTCGAGAGGCATGGCTTCAAGCGACTGATGCGCTGGACCCGGGGCGTAGACGCGCAACTGTTCCGGCCGCGCCCCGGCGTCGACGTCTTCAATCTGCCCCGCCCGATCTTCCTCTATGTCGGGCGCGTCGCGCCGGAGAAGAACCTTGCGGCGTTCCTCTCGCTCGAGCTGCCCGGTTCGAAGGTCGTGGTCGGGGAGGGACCTTCCAGGGACGAGCTTGAACGGAGGTTTCCGGAGACCCGGTTCGTCGGCTCGCTGGAGGGCGAGGCGCTCGCGGAGGCTTACGCCTCGTCCGATGTCTTCGTGTTTCCGAGCCGCACCGACACGTTCGGCATCGTCATTCTGGAGGCGCTCGCAAGCGGGCTCCCCGTCGCGGCCTATCCGGTCACGGGTCCGGCCGACATCCTCAAGGGCGAGGCGGCCGGGGCTCTGGACGAAGATCTGCAGGCGGCGGCTCTGCGGGCGCTATCGGCATCCCGCGACGAGGCGCGGGCGTTGGCGCTTCGCCACGGCTGGGGGGAAGCGACGAGGTTGTTCGTCGAAAACGTCCGCTCCGTGCTGGCCCGTCATGGGTCATGCAAGCGGGCCGCGGAGAGCTAGGCGAAGAGGATCGCCTTCTCTTCTTCTGAAAGGTCGTCGAGAAGCGACGGCATCCACGCGGCGGGCATCCGCGGGGCCGCCGGCGGCCGCGTGGCGGCCCTGACCTCTGAGGCGTCCACGGGGTCGAAGCGCGCGAAGCTCTGCGTCTCGAGCCTGCTGGACGTCGCCAAAAGATCGGCCAGGGGGGCGTTCGCCGCAACGGCCTGGACGACCGGGTGCTGTGGCGCCGGCGCCGGCGCATCCGGACGCAAGGCGACCGGCGCCTCCTCGTCGCGGCGGGCGACCGCGGCTTCGGAGTCTCCTGCGTCGCTCGATTCCGCGCTGAAGCTCGCAGCAGCAGGATGGTCGGCGTCTTCCCCGGAGTCGTTATCGGCCGGGCTCGCGATCTCCGGGGCAGGGGCCAGAAGATCGATCAGGTGGCCCTTCACAGACACGGAGCAGTCGGGTCTCGGCTCGACCTCGATCGCGCCGTCAGACGATTGCGCCGCAAGTTCGTCGGGAACGCCGTCGAACACGGGCTCGTCGATGTGAGGCAGGAAGTCCGCCTCTGACTCTTCGGAGGCGACCGCCTGAGCGGCGGCGCCTCGCACAGCCGAGGGCTCGACCTCGCTCAAAGCCAGGCCGACCAGACGTTCCAGGCGTTTCAGCTGCCGCAGCGCGCGCGCCACCGGCTTGCCCGCGCCGGCCTGCTTGAGCTCGTTCCGCAGAAGCCGCGTCCGCTCGCTCGCGGCGCCCAGCAGGTGAGCCATCCGGCCGGCGTCCGCCTGCGGCGCCTGTTGGTGGAAGCGACGCTCCAGCTCGGAAAGCGCGTCCAGGATCGCCGCAGTGTCGGCCGCGCGGTTGCGCCGCGCATACTCGGTCAGGAACCAGCGACCCCGCTCCGTCTCCATCACGGCGGCGGCGATCGCCTCATAGTCGTCCGAAGAAAAAGGCGGCTCTGTCATGACGACCGGACTCCCGACGTTCAGCGCTTCAAGCTTCAACGCCGCAGTCGGTCATCTAACGGCCTTTCCCCGTGCACGAAAAGCCGTGTCGTTAACTAATTGTTACGTCATCCCCAGAGCGCCCCGCTGGGCGGATGGAGAAGGCTGCCTCGGTAGACCAGCCCGTCGGGACAGTCGCGGGCGAGCAGGAGGGGTCCGTCGAGGTCCACGACCGCGGCGCCCTGAGCGACAAGGACGGCCGGCGCCATCGCGAGCGAGGATGCGAGCATGCAGCCGACCATCACCATGAGCCCGCCCGCCCGCGCCGCGTCCGCCATGGCGAGCGCCTCCGTCAGTCCGCCGGTCTTGTCGAGCTTGATGTTGACGGCGTCGTAGCGGCCGGCGAGGCCCGACAGGCTGGCACGATCGTGCGCGCTCTCGTCGGCGCAGACGGGTATCGGCCGCGCGATCCGCGCCAGGACGCCATCCTCGCCGGCCGGCAAAGGCTGCT